>NZ_JAZGQK010000056.1:0-993 GCF_036422035.1 Plantactinospora sonchi | reverse complement strand
CCGGCTCCGGTTCCGGTGCAGGACCCGAACGCGATCCAGCAGTCGGGCGACTTCAACGGCGACGGACGCGACGACGTCGCCATGCTCTACCACCACAGCGACACCTCGATCGAACTGTTCACCTCACGCGGCAACACCAACGGCGGATTCGGCACCTTCACCGGCAGCTACAAAATCCCCGCCAACGCCTGGAAATGGAACTCCTTCCGCACCATCGCCGGCGACTACAACGGCGACGGACGCGACGACCTAGCCGCCATGTACTACCAGTCCGACGGCTCCATCACCATGCACACCGCACTAGCCAACACCAACAACGACGGCGGATTCGCCCCCTTCACCGGCAGCCTCACCATCCCCGCCAACGCCGCCTGGAAATGGGACTCCATCCGCCTGCTGAGCGGTGACTTCAACGGCGACGGACGCGACGACGCCGCCATGCTCTACCACCACAGCGACACCTCCATCGAACTATTCACCTCACGCGCCAACACCAACGGCGGATTCGGCACCTTCACCGGCAGCTACAAAATCCCCGCCAACGCCTGGAAATGGAACTCCTTCCGCACCATCGCCGGCGACCACAACGGCGACGGACGCGACGACCTCGCCGCCATGTACTACCAGTCCGACGGCTCCATCACCATGCACACCGCACTAGCCAACACCAACAACGACGGCGGATTCGCCCCCTTCACCGGCAGCCTCACCATCCCCGCCAACGCCGCCTGGAAATGGGACGCCATCCGAATCACCAGCGGCGACTACAACAACGACGGACGCGACGACGCCGCCATGCTCTACCACCACAGCGACACCTCCATCGAACTATTCACCTCACGCGCCAACACCAACGGCGGATTCGGCACCTTCACCGGCAGCTACAAAATCCCCGCCAACGCCTGGAAATGGAACTCCTTCCGCACCGTCACCGGCGACCACAACGGCGACGGACGCCACGACCTCGCCGCCATGTACTACCAGTCCGACGGC
>NZ_JAZGQK010000055.1:0-1410 GCF_036422035.1 Plantactinospora sonchi | reverse complement strand
GGGAGGGTGACGACGGCGTCGGTGGTGGCGTTGCCGGTTCCTCGGTAGAGCCACATTTCGCCGTCGCTGTCGCGGGCGATGATGTCGGCCTTGTTGTCGTTGGTGAAGTCTCCGGCGACGATCGCGGTCATGTGTTCCCAGTCGATGCCGATGCGGACCCGGGGGAGGGTGACGACGGCGTCGGTGGTGGCGTTGCCGGTGCCCTTGTACAGCCAGAGTTCGCCGCTGCCGCTACGGGTGACGATGTCGTCCTTGCCGTCACCGCTGAAGTCACCGGACACCCCGAACACGTCGGAAACCGGCGGCGACGACCAGAGCGCCTCCACGATGATCTGTGCGTCCCCGGCCTGCCCCTGGTAGCGGTCCGGGTACGCGGAGACCTGGACCGCCTGACACACCTCGCCGATGGGTGCGGTCTGCCACGAGCCGTTCGGATATTCACGCTTCATCTTGCTGAGGAAGGCGTTGGTGGCCCAGATCGGATTCAGCCGCTGAGCCCGGGTGCCCCAGGAGGCCCGCTGCTGGAACAGGCCGAGGCTGTCGTGGTCGACCTCGACGCTGACGTTCTGCAGGTGCGTCTCCACGATGACGGTGGCGATCGCGATCACCGCCGCCCGCGGGGCGAGTCCCTGGGCCTTGACGGCGTCGACCACCATCCGGGCGCAGGACGTGCGGTAGGCGGACATGTAGCCCCGCATGTCGGCCCGTAGCCGGCTGTTGAGCTGACTGGCGAGGGTCGCGTCCCTGCTCGTCGGGCCGTTCGGGTCGCAGGCCACGGTCTCGACGGCAACGGCCGGCGTGACCAGGGCCGGGGGTACCGCCGGCGTGGTGCCGCCCTCGGCGGTCGGCGCGGCGTACGCCGCCGGTGCCATGCCGAGGAGGACGGTCGCGCTGGCGGCCAGGACGGTCGCGCAACGCAACGGGGTGGGCATTCTTCTCACAGCGTTCTCTCCAATTCGAACCGCAGACGCGGGTGGCCAGGAACCAGGTGGGATTCGGGAAGACGTCGACGACGCGACGAGTGCGGAGCGACCGAGGACGACGGGGCGGGACAGGACGGGACCGCCGTCCGGCCGGCTGGCCGGCCGGACGGCGGTCCGACTCCGTGGGTGGCGCTCAGCCGCTCAGCGGGTACGCCCTCAGGTGATGATGTTCATGAACTGCCAGTCGATGCCGATGCGGAGTCGTGGTTTGACGACGGTGTCGGTGGTGGCGTTTCCGGTGCCGGGGTAGAGCCAGAGTTGGCCGTCGTTGTCGCGGCCGATGAGGTCGGCTTTGCCGTCGTTGGTGAGGTCTCCGGCGCTGATGGCGTTGAGTGACTGCCAGCCGGTGCCGATGCGGATGCGGGGGAGGGTGACGACGGCGTCGGTGGTGGCGTTGCCGGTTCCTCGGTAGAGCCACATTTCGCCG
>NZ_JAZGQK010000054.1:0-1738 GCF_036422035.1 Plantactinospora sonchi | reverse complement strand
GCCATCCGCCAGTCCAGCTTCAACGAGTAGTTGGTGAACTGCTTCGCGCTGTACCAGTACAGGCCCATGCCGCCGACCGAGGTCAGGGTGGCGTCGGTGTTGGTGAAACTACCCGGACCGGCCTGGGACCAGCCGGTGGTGGAGCCGTTGTAGAGCGCGGTGTAACCGGACTCGGGCCGACAGTCGGCCTTGCTCCGCCCCGCCGCGTACCGGATCCCGCCGAGCAGATGCGACCGGAACGCCGGCTCCGCGTACGACGCCTGGGTGTGCCCACCACCGGTGTAGAACGACCGGCCACCCTCGAACGACTTGCACCACGCGTGCGGATGATCCGCACCCATCCCACCACCGGAATACGACGACTCGTCCAACGTCGCCAACACCCGCGCCGTCGACCGGGCATTCGTCCGATAGTTGTACCACTCGTCAGTACGCGGCCATGTCTGCGGCAGATGAGCCGTCGCCGCGTGCCCCCGGTGCTCCACCTTCACGTTCGCCTGCTGAATCGCCGGATGCGACGCGAAGTACGCCCCCACCAGATTGCCGTAGAACGGCCAGTCGTACTCCGTGTCCGCCGCCGCGTGCACCCCGACATAACCCCGACCCGACCGGATGTAGGACTCGAACGCCCCCTGCTGGCTGGCGTTCAGGGTGTCACCGGTGGTGTTCAGGAACACCACCGCCTCGTACTGGGCCAGATTCGCCGCACTGAACGCCGCCGCGTCCTCCGTCGCGGTCACCGTGAACGAGTTCGCCGCACCCAGCTCCCGGATCGCCTGGATACCGGCCGGGATCGAGTCGTGTCGAAAACCAGCGGTCTTCGAGAAGACCAGGACGTCGTACGGTGTGTCGGCGGCCAGGACCGGCGTGACCGGTGTGATCGCCAGGGCACCGGCGAGCAGCAGTGCCGCTGCGGCGGCAGACCGTCTCATGACGCGTACACCTCGAATTCGTAGATGCGGGCGGCGGTGTCGGTGTTGCTGGTCGGGGTCAGGACGTTGAGCCGTACGTAGCGGGTGTCGACCGGTGTGACGGTGTGGGTGGTGACGTTGGCGGTGTTGCCCCGGACCGTGGCGCGGGTGGTCCAGGTGGTGCCGTCGGGGCTGGTCTGGATGTCGAAGTCCCGGGTGTTCCAGGCGGAGTTCTCGCCGCCCGCACCCGCGTGTCGGACCACGAACCGGCCCACCGTGCTGCCGGCGCCGAGGTCGACCCGCCACCACTTGCTGCCGCCGACCGAGCACCACTTGTCGGTGTTGCCGCCGGTGACGGTGCCGTTGACCGCCTTCTCCGGTCCCTCGGCGGCGGTGCAGGAGCTGTCCGCGGTGGCGGGTCTGCCGGCCGCGAGATTCGCCGAGCCGGTACCGCCGCCGGTGAGGGTGAAGCTGTCGATGTCGAAGAGGCCGCCGGTTCCGGTGCCGGTGAAGACGAGGTGGAGGGGTCCGGTTCCGTTGGTGAGGGTGGTGGTGATGTTGGCGTAGGTGCCGTATCCGCCGGTGTTGGGGACGGTGGCGGTGCCGAGTAGTGGGCCGGTGGGGGATTCGGTGCGGATCTGGATGGTGCCGCCGGTGCCGCCGGAGGCGACGCGGGCGGTGAAGGTGGTTTTGCCGGTGGGGTTGGTGGTGTTGTAGGCGAGCCAGTCTCCGTTGTCGATGTAGCCGACGCGGTTGCCGCCGTGGGCGTTGGGGTCGGCGACGGTCTGGGTGCCGGACTGGCTGGTGTACGACTCGGCCTCGATCCG
>NZ_JAZGQK010000053.1:0-3103 GCF_036422035.1 Plantactinospora sonchi | reverse complement strand
CTGCCCGAGTACATGGTCCCGTCGGCGTTCGTCGTGCTGGACCGGTTCCCGCTGACGGTGAACGGCAAGTTGGACAAGCGGGCGCTGCCGGCGCCGGACCAGGACGCCCTGCCGACCGGCGAGGTCTACGTGGCGCCGCGTGACGAGGTGGAGGAGCGGGTCGCGGCGATCTGGCGGGAGGTGCTCGGGGTCGAGCGGGTCGGGGTGCACGACAGCTTCTTCGACCTCGGCGGCCACTCGATCCGGGCCGTCGCCCTGGTCGGCGCCCTGCGCGAGGCCGGCTACGACGCGACCGTCCGGGACGTCTTCGCGTACCGGTCGGTCGGCGAGCTGACCGAGGTGCTCGTCGGGCGGGACGCCCCGGCCGCACGGGCGGAGACCCGGGTGGCCCCGTTCGAGCTGATCTCCGCCACCGACCGGGCGAAGCTGCCGACGGACGCCGTCGACGCGTACCCGCTCTCCCGGGTCCAGGCCGGCATGGTCGTGGAGATGCTGGCCGACAGCGAGACCCACGCGTACCACAACGTGACCTCGTTCCGGATCCGCGACGAACGGCCCTTCTCCGCCGCCGAACTGCGTCAGGCGATCGAGGCGACCGTCGCCCGGCACGAGGTGCTGCGGACCTCCATCGACCTGGCGACGTACGCGGTGCCGATGCAGGTGGTGCACGCGGCGGCCGAGATGCCGTTCGGCGTACGGGAGCTGCGCGGGCTGGACGAGGTGGCGGTGGAGGCGGCCCTTCGCGAGTTCACCGCGCGGGAGCGGGCCCTCCTCTTCGACCTCGGTCGGGCCCCGCTGCTGCGGCTGTACGCGCACGTGGTCGACGACAAGACCTGGTGGCTGACGGTCACCGAGTGCCACCCGATCATCGAGGGCTGGAGCCACCACTCGCTGCTGATGGAGCTGCTCGACACGTACCGGGCGTTGCGGCAGGGGCGCCGGCCGGCGCCGGTCGAGCTGCCCGACCTGCGCTACGCCGACTTCATCGCCGCCGAGCTGCGCTCGCTCGCCTCGACCGAGGACCGGGACTTCTGGCGCGGCATGGTGGCCGGCCGGGCGAAGTTCACCTTGCCCGAGGGGTGGGGAGCCGAGCCGGGCGGCCCGCGGGCCGTGCACCACACCGCCGTGCCGTTCCACGATCTGGAGGACAACCTCCGTGCGCTCGCCAGTGCGGCGCGGGCCTCGCTGAAGAGCGTGCTGCTCGCCGCCCACCTCAAGGTGCTCAGCCAGCTCACCGACGCGGAGGGCTTCTTCAGCGGGGTGGTGCTGCACGGCCGGCCCGAGGTCACCGGCGCGGACCGGGTCTACGGCATGTACCTGAACACCCTGCCGATCGGCTTCGACCGGGGCGCCCGTACCTGGCGCCGCCTGGTCGCCGACGTGTTCGCCCGGGAGACCGAGATGTGGCGGCACCGGCAGTACCCGATGCCGGCGATCCAGCAGGACCTCGGCGACGGCGACCGGCTGCTCGACACCATGTTCATCTACCTCGACTTCGACCAGGTCGACCGGGAACTCGTCGACTACCTGGCCAGCATCGACGACAGCCCGACCGAGTTCCCGCTCGCGGTGTCGGTCCGGGTGGGACACGTCGGCCTCGCGGTGGACACCCGGGTGATCAGCCCCGAGCACGCCGAGCGGCTGGCCGCGATGTACCGGGCGGTGCTGGCGGCGATGGCCGCCGACGTCGACGGCGACGCCGTGGCCACCTGCCTGCCCCCGGAGGAGCGGGCCCTGGTGCTGGCCCCGGCCGTCGCGCCGGGCGAACCGGTGACGGCGCGGGTGCATGAGTTGTTTGAGGCGCAGGTGGTGCGGTCGCCGGGTGCGGTGGCGGTGGTGTGTGGTGGTGTGGAGTTGTCGTATGGGGAGGTGAATGAGCGGGCGAATCGGGTTGCTCATTGGTTGCGTGGTGTGGGTGTGGGGCCGGAGTCTGTGGTGGGGGTGTGTTTGGAGCGTGGTGTTGATCTGGTTCCGGTGTTGTTGGGTGTGTTGAAGTCGGGGGCGGGTTATTTGCCGTTGGATCCGGCGCAGCCTGTGGAGCGTTTGGGTTTCATGGTGGCTGATGCGTCGGTGTCGGTGGTGGTGACGTCGTCGTTGTTGGTGTCGGTGTTGGGTTCGGTGTGGTCGGGTCCGTCGTTGGTGGTGGATCGGGATGTGTCGGTGTTGGCTGGGTTGCCGGTGTCGAATCCGGTGGTTGCGGGTGGGTCTGGTGATTTGATTTATGTGATTTATACGTCTGGTTCGACGGGTCGGCCGAAGGGTGTGTGTCTGTCGCACGCGAATGTGGTGCGGTTGTTGTCGGTGGCGGACAGGTATTACGGGTTTTCGGCTGATGATGTGTGGCCGTTGTTTCATTCGTATGCGTTTGATGTGTCGGTGTGGGAGTTGTGGGGTGCGTTGTTGCATGGGGGCCGGTTGGTGGTGGTGCCGGGTTCGGTGGCGCGTTCTCCTGATGAGTTTGTTGATTTGTTGGTTGAGCATCGGGTGACGGTGTTGAATCAGACGCCGTCGGCGTTTCGGTCGTTGGTGGGGTTGGCGGCTGATGGTGATCGGCGTTTGGATGGGTTGTGTCTGCGGGTGGTGGTGTTTGCGGGTGAGCGGTTGGAGGTTGGTGAGCTGGTTCCGTGGGTGGAGCGGTTCGGGCTTGGTCGGCCTCGTTTGGTGAATATGTATGGGATTACTGAGACGACGGTTCATTCGACGTTTTACGAGTTGTCGGCGGAGGATTTTGTTTCTGGTGCGCCGAATCGTGTGGGTGTGCCGTTGGATGATTTGGCTGTTTATTTGTTGGATGGTTGGGGGCATCCGGTGCCGGTGGGGGTTCCGGGTGAGATTTTTGTTGGTGGTGCGGGGGTTGCTCGGGGTTATTTGAATCGTGCGGGGTTGACGGCGGAGCGGTTTGTGCCGGATCCGTTTGGTGGTTCGGGTCGGTTGTATCGGTCGGGGGATGTGGCGCGGTGGCGGGCTGATGGTGGGTTGGAGTTTTTGGGTCGTGCTGATGATCAGGTGAAGATTCGTGGTTATCGGGTGGAGTTGGGGGAGATCGGGGCGGTGTTGGCGGGGCATCCGGGGGTCCGGGACGCCGTCGTCATCCTCCGCGACG
>NZ_JAZGQK010000052.1:0-3843 GCF_036422035.1 Plantactinospora sonchi | reverse complement strand
CGCCGCTCGTCCCGGAATCCGCAGGCCGCGATCGGACCCACGATCGACCGGCCGTCGACGGAGGACCCGCGACCGACCGGACCCCTGACCGGACCCGCGATCGGACACCCCTTGTGAAGGAGACCCACCGTGTCCGCGACACCCCTGCTGGAACTGCGCGGGATCGACAAGAGTTTCGGTCCCGTACAGGTCCTGCGCGACGTCGACCTCTCCGTCAACGCGGGAGAGGTGACCGCGCTCGTCGGCGACAACGGCGCCGGCAAGTCCACCCTGGTCAAATGCATCAGCGGCATCCACCCCACGGATGGCGGTGAGGTGGTCTTCGACGGTCGGCCAGTGCACATCAACAACCCCCGGGACGCCGCCGCCCTCGGCATCGAGGTCGTCTACCAGGACCTCGCGCTCTGCGACAACCTCGACATCGTGCAGAACATGTTCCTCGGCCGGGAGAAGCGCAGCGGCCTGGTCCTGGACGAGCCGACCATGGAGCAGATGGCCGCCGAGACCCTGGCCGGACTCTCCGTCCGTACCGTGAAGTCCCTGCGCCAGCACGTCTCCAGCCTCTCCGGCGGACAGCGCCAGACCGTCGCGATCGCCAAGGCGGTGCTCTGGAACAGCCGGGTCGTCATCCTCGACGAACCGACCGCCGCGCTCGGCGTCGCACAGACCGCCCAGGTCCTCGAACTGGTCCGCCGGCTCGCCGACAACGGGCTCGCGGTACTGCTCATCTCGCACAACATGAACGACGTCTTCGCCGTCTCCGACCAGATCGCCATGCTCTACCTCGGACAGATGGTCGCCCAACTACGGACCAGCGAGGTCACCCACGCCCAGGTGGTCGAGCTGATCACCGCCGGCCGCAGCGGCGGCCTCGGCCTCGCCGGAGAGAACGGCAACGGTAACGGCACCAACGGCGGTGCCGACAGCACGGGCGACGGCAGCGGCGCCGGCCCGGACGACACCCCTCCCACCGCGACGACCGCAGGAGCCGACAGATGAGCACCCCCACCACGATCGGGGCGAAGCCGGCCGACGCGCCGGCCGCCCCGGTACCCACGGTCGGCGGCCACATCCGGGACTACCTGGCCCGGGTACGCGGTGGCGACATGGGCGCCCTGCCGGCCGTACTCGGGTTGCTCGTGCTCTGCCTGGTCTTCTCCACCCTGCACGACAACTTCTTCACCGAGGGCAACTTCGCCAACCTCTTCACCCAGGGCGCCGCCGTCACGGTGATCGCCATGGGCCTGGTCTTCGTCCTGCTGCTCGGCGAGATCGACCTCTCGGCCGGCTACGCCAGCGGGGTCTGCGCCGCCGTGCTCGCCCAACTCGTCACGCTGCGCGGCTACCCCTGGTACGTCGCCGTGCTCGCCGCGATCGTCACCGGTGTGGTGATCGGCCTCGTCCTCGGCATCCTGGTGGCGAAGGTCGGCATCCCGTCCTTCGTGGTCACGCTGGCCGCCTTCCTCGGCTTCCAGGGCGTCGTCCTGCTGCTCATCAAGGGCGGCACCAACGTCTCGGTGCACGACGAGGTGATCCGGGCCATCGAGATCCGCAACATGCCGGTCTGGCTCGGCTGGAGCATGGCGGCGGTCGGGATCGGCGGCTACGCGCTGGTGCAGATGCTCCGCTACCGCAACCGCTCGGCACGCGGCCTGGCCGCCGAGCCGCTCGCGATCGTACTGGGGCGGATCGGTGGACTGGCGCTGATCGCCGGGATCGCCGTACACATCCTCAACCTGGAACGCGGCCACAACCGGCTCATCTCGCTCAAGGGCGTACCGATCGTCGTACCCGTCATCATCCTGCTGCTCGTCATCTGGACGTTCGTACTGAACCGGACCGCGTACGGCCGGCACATCTACGCCGTCGGCGGCAACCGCGAGGCGGCCCGGCGGGCCGGCATCAACGTGGACCGGATCCGTATCTCGGTGTTTGTCATCTGCTCCTCGATGGCCGCGGTCGGCGGCATCATCGCGGCCAGCCGGGGTGGCTCGGTCGATGCCAACACCGGCGGAAGCAACGTGCTGCTCTACGCTGTCGGCGCGGCGGTGATCGGTGGCACAAGCCTGTTCGGAGGCAAGGGACGGGTGCTGGACGCGGTACTCGGTGGTGCGGTGATCGCGGTCATCGACAACGGCATGGCTCTGATGAACGTCAGCTCCGGGGTCAAGTTCGTCTTCACCGGCCTGGTCCTGCTCGCCGCCGCCAGCGTCGACGCGTTGTCCCGACGCCGAGCCGCCGCGACCGGTAACCGATAAGGGGAACGATGCGCGCGGGGCCGAGCCAGGAGGAGATTCGACGGCAGAATCTCGGCGCCCTGCTGCGGTACGTCCACGTCCACGGCGCCACCTCCCGCGCGGAGCTGACCACCGCGCTCGGCCTGAACCGGAGCACCATCGGCGCGCTCACCGCCGAACTCGCCGCCGCCGGCCTGGTCAGTGAGCGGGCCCCCCGGGAGACCGGCCGGGCCGGACGACCGTCACTGGTCGTCCGGCCCGAGTCGGCCCGGGTCTTCGCGTACGCGTACAGCATCGAGGTGGACCGGTTGCGGGCGGCCCGGATCGGGCTGGGCGGCGTGGTACTCGACCGGCGGCAGGCGGACCGGCCACCGGGCCTGCTCGCGGCGGAGAGTCTGCCGGTGCTGACCGGTTTCATGAAGGAGATGCACCAGACGGTCGCCGACGGCTCGGTCCATGTGGGCAGCGGTGTGGCGGTCGGCGGTCGGCTCCGCCAGCCGGCGGACCCGCTGCCGGACCGCCGCACCGGTCCGGCCCACGCCGACCGGACCGGCGCGACCCGTGCCGACCGGGCCGGTTCCGCCGACCCCGACCACGCCCGGCCGCCTCAGCCGACAACCGCCGGACCGGTGCCGCACCAACCCGGACCGGTGCCGCACCAACCGGAAGGCGGCTGTCCGACCCGCCCCGGTGCCGTACCCGGACCGCGTCAGCCGGACCAGGAGGGTCTCCGCGCCGACGGGACGGAACTGCCACCGCTGGAGGTCGTACTCGGCGAAGCCCTCTCCGCCGACCGGCCGGTCCGGATCAGCAACGCCGCCGACGCGAGCGCCGTCGCCGAACACGTCCGGGGCGCGGCCGCCGGCTACGACAACGTCATCTTCCTGCACCGGGACGTCGGCATCGACGCCGGAATCATCGTCGGTGGCCGCCGGCTGACCGGCCAGGGCGGGTACGCCGGCGAGGTCGGCCACATGGTGGTCCAGCCCGGCGGCCGGCCCTGCCGCTGCGGCGCGTACGGCTGCTGGGAGACCGAGATCGGCGAGTACGCCCTGCTCCAGGCGGCCGGTCGGGGGGACGCCGTCGGCCGGGACGCGGTCGGCCGGGTGATCGACGCGGCGGCCCGGGGGGACGCGAACGCGCAGGCGGCGGTCCGACAGGTCGGCGACTGGCTCGGGTTCGGGGTGGCGAACCTGGTGAACGTCTTCAACCCCGGCGTGGTCATCTTCGGCGGCACCCTCCGGGACGTCTACCTGGCCGCCGCCGCCCGGGTACGCAGCCGACTCAACTCGATGGCCCTGCCGGCACCCCGGGAACAGGTACGACTCCGTACCCCGCAGCTCGGCGACGACGCCGCGTTGGTCGGTGCCGCCGAACTCGCCTTCGAACACCTCCTCGCCGACCCCCTCGGCTGAAACCCAGGTGTGAGGAAGGGCCCCTTCCTATCGCTTTTTGTATAGAGCCTGTTTCTGAACCTGGTTGTCGGTGAGGTGGTAGGAGGCTGGTTGGTTCCGGCGTGGCGGCTGGGTATGGTCGCGGGCTCTTGATAGGCAAACGGTTCCTACACCCAAGCCAGTCAAGAGCCCGCGATGTCATTGAACCCTGT
>NZ_JAZGQK010000051.1:0-8157 GCF_036422035.1 Plantactinospora sonchi | reverse complement strand
CGCGAGGGGACACGTGCGCGAGGTGTCAGAGAGAAGAACAACGGCCCACACCAGAAGAAGGAGACTCTTCCGGGGACCAGAAACCCGCCGGCACCACAGGGGGTCGATGCTCAAGCGAACACGAGATGTAACGACCGCAGGCCCCGGATCATTCCCAGACCCGAACCCATCAGCCCAGCTCACAAGCCGTGCTACTCAGCCGTACGCGTAATGTAACGACCCCAGCCCCGCCAACATTCCACCACAGCCTGTCGATCATGAACCCGAACCGGACACCAGGGACGGACGGTCGTTGATCGTCCGCCGTCGTTCGTGCGGCCCGGACATACCGGATTACGGCACCCTGCTGTGCTGGGTCCGCCCCAGCCGGACACCGTACGGCGATGCCGACGGTTCGGTGAGGACAGCGACAAACGCCGCGACCACCGGTCCGGCGTCCCTCGGCTGCAGCAGCTCCGTGCGGTGGACCAGACGCGGGGCGGTGAGCGGCACCATGGCCACCCCGGCGAACGCCGGCACCGCCGAGCTGGGCAGTACCGCGAGACCGTGACCGGCCGCGACCAGTGCGAGCAGGTGCCACAGGTCGATGCCGTCGTACCGGAGGGTCGGGCGCGGACCGTCGGAGCGGGCCACGGCACACAGTTCCGGCAGCGACGCCGCAACGTCGGGGGCGTCTATCCACCGGGCGTCCAGCAGGTCGTCCCACCTGAGTCCGGTGCGCCAGGCCAGCGGATGGCCCTCCGGAAGGAGGACCACCAGCGGTTCCTCGTCCACCGCGACGCCGGTGGTGACGCCGAACTCCGCGAGCGGCAGCGGATCGCTCGGCGCGACCACGCCGGCGACGAGGCCGACGTCGTACTCACCGGTGACAAAGCCGGTGGCGACCGCCGGCCGGCCGCCGGAGCCGACCGTCACCGCCAGGCCGGGCCGGGACCGACGTACGACGGCGAGCGCCCTGGCCACCCGTTCCGGTACGGCGAGCGGGGTGATCCCGAGGCGGAGTTCGCCGGGCGGGTCGGCGGAGGCCCGTCGGACGTCGGCCCGCGCCGCGTCCAACCGCAGCAGGATCGCGGCGGCGTGTTCGCGTAACCGCTCCCCCGCCCCGGTGGGGCCGACCGGGCGACGGTGCAGCAGGGCCACCCCGAGGGTCTGTTCCAGGGCCGCGATGTGCTGGGAGACCGCCGACTGGGTGTAGCCGAGTCGGCGCGCCGCCGCCGAGAAGGAGCCACAGTCCGCGACGGCCAGGAAGGTACGCAGCAGGTGCGGGTCCACGTCATCAGTATCCCTTATCGAGGATGCACTGATCATCGTTGGTGCTGTACCCGCGAGCCGGTCGAGGATGAGGTCATGTCCGAGAACCGAACCGCGTTCACCGCCCGGCTCGCCCTGGTCGGCGACCGTTCCCCGCACGTACGGGCGCATGTCCGGATCCCTGCCCTGCTCGACGCGCTGCGTGAACGGGACCGACTCGACCTGGACGTCTACTGGATCCCTACCCCGGACGCCGAGGAAGCGTCCGCGCTGGCCGGATTCGACGGAGTCTGGCTCGTGCCCGGCAGTCCGTACCGCAGCGAGGCCGGCGCGGTCGCCGCCGTCCGGGCCGCCCGGGAGACCGGCGTCCCGTTCCTGGGGACCTGCGGCGGCTTCCAGCACGCCCTGCTGGAGTACGCCCGCGACGTCTGCGGCCTGGTCGACGTGGTGCACGGCGAGAACACTCCGGACGGGGAGCGCCTGCTGATCGAGCCGCTCTCCTGTTCCCTCGTCGGACACGAGGCAACGGTGCTGGTCACGCCCGGCACGTTGGCCGAACGGGTGCTCGGCACCCACCGCAGCCAGGAGCGCTACCACTGCGCGTACGGGGTCAACCGGTCCCATCTCGCCACCCTGGAGGCGCACGGCCTGCGGTTGAGCGGCTTCGACCCCGAGGGCGACGTGCGTGTCGCCGAACTACCCGGCCACCCGTTTTTCCTCTGCACCCTGTTCCAGCCGGAACTTGCCGGAGACGGGACCGTCGCCCACGCGGTGATCCGGGCCTTCGCCGAAGCGGCCGCGCTGCGCGCCGAGGGCAGGACACCGGCGTCGGTCAGCGACCGAGTCGCCGGACGGTAGTTGTCCGGAGCGTGTCACCAGCACGCGTCCCAAGAGCCCGGCGTGTGTCACCGCCGCACGTCCTAGCCCGGCGGGGCCACCCGGCCAGGGTTCACGCCCCGGCCGGGTGGCTGGTCACGCCGAAAGCCGGCGTTGCGCCAGCTCGGCGAGCAGCGCCGCACCGTCGGCGAGCACGCTGTCGTCGTACGCCGCCCGGGGCGAGTGGTTCGCCGGTGCCGTCGCCGGATCGTCGGTGACGCAGGCGCCGAGGAAGACGAACGCTCCGGGCACCCGGGCCAGCACCCGGGAGAAGTCCTCCGAGCCGGTCATCGGGTGTTCCATCGGCGTGAAACGGTCCGCACCGAAGAGTTCCCGGACGGTGTCGGCGGCGAACTCGTGCTCCGCCGCGTCGTTGACGGTCGCCGGGTACTCCAGCTCGTACCGCGCCTCGGCCCGCAGGCCGTGCGCCGCGGCGATCTGCTCGCAGAGTCGTACCGCGTACGCCCCGACCTGCTCGCCCACGGTGGGGTCGAACGTGCGGACGGTCGCCTCGAAGGTGGCGTCGTCGGGGATGATGTTGCGCCGGGTACCGGCGTGGAAGGTGCCGACGGTGATGACGACCGGTTCGAAGGTGCTGAACCGCCGGGTCACCATGGTCTGCAGCGCGGTCACCATCTCGCAGGCGACCGGCACCGGGTCCAGCGCGGACTCCGGACGGGAGCCGTGCCCGCCGGCTCCGACGACCCGGACGAACAGCCCGGCGGAGGCGGCCATCAGCGGGCCGGGCCGGGAGGAGAACACACCCCGGTCGAGCACGGAGGAGAGCACGTGCAACCCGTACGCGGCCTCGACCGGGCGACCGGCGGCGGTTAGCACCCCTTCGTCGATCATGTGCTGGGCCCCGTCGTAGCCCTCCTCGCCGGGCTGGAACATGAAGACCACGTCACCGGCGAGGTCGGCGCGCCGGGCGGCGAGCAGCCGGGCCGCCCCGACCAGACCGGCGGTGTGCAGGTCGTGGCCGCAGGCGTGCATGACGCCGGGGTGGCGGGAGGTGTAGTCCAGTCCGGTGCCCTCGGTGACCGGCAAGGCGTCCATGTCGCCCCGGAGCAGCACCACCGGACCGGGTCGGCCGCCGCGCAGCACGGCGGTGACCGAGGAGAGCCCGGTGCCGGTGCTGACCTCCAGCGGCAGCGACGCGAGCGCGGCGAGCACCCGTTCCTGGGTACGCGGCAGGTGCAGGCCCTCCTCCGGGATCTGGTGCAGTTCCCGGCGCAGGGCGACCAGCTCGTGCCGGATCTCCGCCGCGTCCTCCCGTAGACCCATTCCGTCCCCCGTATCCTCGGCTGCTCCCGGCCGGCCCCGCCAGCCGGTCATCAAGATCCTAACCAGGCGGAAGGCCGGTCGACAGCCTTGCCGAGGCGGGCTGCGGCGATGTACCGGCCGTGGTGGCTCGGCGGGGATCTCCGTGACGGCGACCCAGCCGGGCCTGGAGCTGGTGGTAGTCGACCGGACTGACCGGCGGCGGCGTACCGGTCCCGGCGGCGGTCGCGGTCGCCAGGGCGGCGGCGAGGGCGTGCCGGTAGAGCGCCGAACCGGTACTGACCCGGGTCACCCTGGCGGCGGCGAGGGCGTCGAGGTCGGCGCCGGGAGACCAGAGCACGTTCAGTGGCAGCGCCACCGCGTCCGCGACGGCCGCGATCCGGTCGAGGTCGGTGAGCCCGGGTACGAAGACGCCGCTGGCGCCGACGTCCCGGTACCGGGTCAGCCGGTCGACGGTGTCGGCGTACCGGGCGCCCTCGTCGGCCCCGGTACGCAGCCAGTACGTGTCGGTCCGGGCGTTGACGAAAAGCTCCGGGGCGGCCGCGACAACCGCGCCGACGACCGCCGCGTGCTCCTCCGGTGCACGGAGCCCTCCGTCGGCCCGACCGTCCTCCAGGTTGACTCCGGCGACACCGCAGCCGGCGAGTTCCTCGACCAGGGCGGCGACCCGCGACGGATCGTCGTGGTACCCGTTCTCCAGGTCCATGGTGAGCGGCACCGGCAACCGGGGCGCCAGTTGCCGGGCCAGCGCCACGGCCAGCTCGGCACCGTCTCCGGTCGAGTCCGGCACTCCGGCTGCGGCGTTGACCCCGAGACTGGTCGTGCCGACAGCCGGAAAGCCGGCGTCGGCCAACAGCAGTGCGGAGGGGATGTCCCAGGCGTTCGGCAGAAGGAACGGCCGGTCACCTTGGTGCAAGGCGTGGAAGATCCGGGCGGCGGTCACGGCCGGGCCACCAGGACGCGGACCGGCAGTCGCAGGTTCGGCCGGGCCTCGTACGCCACCGGCTGTCCCGGCACCGGCCGGAAGCCCCGGTCGAGTACCGCGCCGACCACTCCCCGAGCGAGCGCGGCGGCCAGCGTCCGGCCGGGGCAGGCGTGCGGTCCGCCGCCGAAGGTCGCCGGCCCGGTCGACCGCCCAGGGGTCTCGGCGGCGGCGAGCAACAGCCACACCTCGGCGCCACGCGGCACCAGCGCTCCGCCCAGTAGCAGGTCGGCCCGGGCCCAGCGCCGGGTGGACTGGACCGGGGCCTGCCGGCGGAGCACCGTCTCGATCCGCCGGTCGGGTTCGGCCGGTGAGTCGTCGGCGAGCAGCGCGGACCCGATCAGCGCCGCGGTCGCGTCACGGGCCTGGAACAGCAGGCCGGCCGCGGCGGCGAGCCGCTCCTGCGCGGAGCCCACCGCCGGGCGCAGCAGCTCCCGCAGCCCCTCGGCTGCGGCATCGGCCTCGGCCGGGGAGACCGTCGGCCGGGGCACCGGGGCGAACGCGTCGCAGAGGCGACCGGTCAACATGACCACCCGGTCGATCTCGGTGGGATCCACCCCGAGGGCCGCCGCGAGCACGGCCACCGGAACCGTGCGTGCCACCGGCATGACATCGACGGGCCCGCCACGATCGCCGACTCGCGCGACGGTCTCGGCGGCGGCGGCCCGGGCCGCGCGGTCCGGATCGGGCAACAGGGCCCGCGCCAGCGACCGACGGCGGGCATGGTCTGGTCCGTCGGAGAACCGGGCCATCCGGGCGCGCAGCCGGCCGGCGGCGGAGACGTCGGGCCGTCCCGGCGGGATGACTGCCAGTTCCGGGGCAACCAGGGCCGCGTCCACGTCGTCCGGTCGGGCGACCAGGTAGACCCCGTCCCGGTGGTGCACGCCGGCGTCGCGCAGGGCGGCGTACCGGGGCGCGGGGCGCGCGCAGCCGGCCAGTTCCGCCAGGGGCAGGTCGGGTGGCGCCGGCTCGGCCGGATACGTCGACGGTGGCATGCCCCGACGGTAGGTGCCGAACGGTTCGGCCGGCGCCGAAGCGTCCGGCGGCCGAACACGGCCCGGAGTGCAGGTTGCCGGACGATGTCGTTCGACGTGGGTCGGCGGGCACCGCTGGCGGGACCGGAAGCGGCTGGTTAGGGTGCCCCTCGGCGCCCACCAGGCGCACGTCAACCCCGAGAAAGGCTCGGCATGTCCCCTCTCACCGGCCCCTCCCGGCGCCAGGTGCTCGCTGTCGCCGCGGCGGCCGCGACGGCACCCCTGGTCGCCGCGGCACCGGCACAGGCCCACCGCGCGACCCGGCCGAAGACCTACGACCTCACCGTCCTGGGTACGTCCGACACCCACGGCAACGTCTACAACTGGGACTACTACCGGGACGCGGAGTACGACGACAGCGCGCACAACGACGTCGGCGTGGCGAAGCTCGCCAGCCTGGTCAAGCAGATCCGGGCCGAGCGGCGGGACCGGCCGACGCTGGTCCTGGACGCCGGTGACACCATCCAGGGCACCTCGCTGGCGACGTACTACGCCAAGCAGGAGCCGATCACCGAAACCGGCGAGACGCACCCGATGGCCCGGGCGATGAACGTCCTCGACTACGACGCGGTGACGCTCGGCAACCACGAGTTCAACTACGGGCTGCCGCTGCTCGACCGCTGGATCCGGCAGCTCGGTTTCCCGGCCCTGGCCGCGAACGCGGTCAACGAGAAGACCGGCAAGCCGGCGTTCACGCCGTACGTCATCAAGAAGGTCTCGCTCGGGCACGGTGCGCCGACGCTGCGGGTCGGCATCCTCGGGCTGACCAACCCGGGTGTGGCGATCTGGGACCGGGGCCACGTCGAGGGGAAGCTGCGGTTCGAGGACATGGTGGCGACCGCCGCCCGGTGGGTGCCGGTGTTGCGGCAGCGCGGCGCCGACATCGTGCTGATCTCCGCGCACGGCGGAGACAGCGGCACCTCCAGCTACGGCCCGGAACTGCCGAACGAGAACCCGTCCGCGCTGATCGCCGAGCAGGTGCCCGGGATCGACGCGATCCTGTTCGGGCACGCCCACAACGAGGTGGTCGAGCGGTTCGTCGTCAACCGCGTCACCGGCGAGCGGGTGCTGATGTCCGAGCCGTCGAAGTGGGGCCAGCGGCTCACCCGGATGGACTTCACCCTGGAGCGCGAGCACGGTCGCTGGCGGATCACCGGCAAGCGGGCCACCATGCTGAACACCAACACCGTGGCCGAGGACCCGAAGGTCCTCGCGGCGGTACGGCGTCAGCACAACAAGACGGTCGCGTACGTCAACCAGGTGGTCGCCACCTCGGCGGTCGAACTGTCGGCGGCGGAGTCCCGCTACAAGGACACCCCGATCCTGGACTACATCAACAAGGTGCAGACCGACGTGGTCACCGCCGCCCTCGCCGGCGGCCAGTACGCCGGCCTGCCGGTGCTGTCGATCGCCGCGCCGTTCAGTCGTACCGCGGTCTTCCCGGCCGGTGACGTGCGGATCAAGGACGTGGCGGGGCTCTACATCTACGACAACACCCTGGAAGCGGTGGTGCTCAGCGGTGCCGAGGTACGGGCGTACCTGGAGTACTCGGCGAAGTACTTCCGGACCGTCGGCCCGGGCGCGCCGGTCGACCCGGAGCAGATCAGCGACCCGGCCGTGCCGGACTACAACTACGACACGATCTCCGGCGTCGACTACGACATCGACATCAGCCGTCCGGTGGGCCAGCGGATCACCCGGCTCGTCCAGCCGGGCACCGACACCCCGGTCGTTGACACCGACCAGTTCGTGGTGGCGGTCAACAACTACCGGCGCAGCGGCGGCGGCAACTTCCCCGGCATCGTGAAGACCCAGGTCTACAACGAGCAGCAGGAGATCCGGCAGCTGCTGATCGACTGGGCACAGGCCAAGGGCAGCATCGACCCGGCCGACTTCTTCCAGCCGAACTGGCGGCTGGTCCGCGAGGGCGTACCCGTCTTCTAGGACGACGCGAACGGGTGGGTGCGGCGCCGGCCGGGCCGGCGCCGCCCGTCACGTCACGGACCCGCTGCCGGTCCAGTACCGCAGCCGCCAGGACGCCGGGAGCGGTACCCGCCGTTGCCGCCGGAGAAGGTGGATACGCCGCTGGCCGGGTCCCCGTGGTGGGGACCCGGCCAGCGGATCGTTCGTGTGGGTGGGTCAGCTGTTGTTCCAGGCGTTGGCGACCAGGTCAGCGGCCTGGTTCTCCCACTTCGCGTACGCGTCCGGGTACGCCGACACCTGCACCTTCTGCGCGGCCACGGTCAGCGGCAGATCATGCCAACCATCAACCTCACGAAGACCCTCCAGGAACGCGGTCGTCGAATACTGCGGATCAGTGATCTGCTCCGGCGAACCCCAACCCGACGACGGACGCTGCTGGAACAGACCCAGCGAGTCATGGTCGTTGCTGGCACCCAGATGACCCAGGTTCTCCAACTTCGACTCCTGCAGCGACGTACCAACGGCGATCACGGCGGCCCGCTCGTCCAGACCAGCCTTCTTCGTGGCCTTCACGATCGCCTTCACGTTGTCAGCCTGCTCACCCGAGATCGGGATCGACGCCTGCTCACCCTGCACACCATGCGGCACCAACCGGTCCCGCGACGGCCTGTCGTTCTTGTGCTCGTCCTTGTGGTCACCCTTACCGTGGTCCCTGTCGGCCATCACCGACATCGCAACCGGCGACACATGCTGCTCGGGAGCGGCCTGCGCGGCCACCGCCGGACCAGCAACAGCGCCACCAACAAACGC
>NZ_JAZGQK010000050.1:0-12612 GCF_036422035.1 Plantactinospora sonchi | reverse complement strand
CGCGAGGGGACACGTGCGCGAGGTGTCAGAGAGAAGAACAACGGCCCACACCAGAAGAAGGAGACTCTTCCGGGGACCAGAAACCCGCCGGCACCGCAGGGGGTCGGTGCTCAAGCGAACACGAGATGTAACGACCGCAGGCCCCGGATCATTCCCAGACCCGAACCCATCAGCCCAGCTCACAAGCCGTGCTACTCAGCCGTACGCGTAATGTAACGACCCCAGCCCCGCCAACATTCCACCACAGCCCGTTGATCATGAACCCGAACCGGACACCGGAGACATCGCCCGCGGAACTCGGCCCGGGTCACCGTGGTGGTGGGCCGACCGGCGGCAGAGTCGTGACATCCGTGATCCGGGCATAACTCGGACCGCCGAGTCGCATCAACGGATCAATCACCCGGGTGTCAACCTTGAGCCCGTCGAGGGCATCGTCGTCGACATGTACATGGACGATCTCGCCGACGACAAACGCTGATCCCCCCGTGCCGAACGGCGTCGTGGAAGACCAGCGACACTCCATCCGGACCGGCACCCCGGCGACACCGGGCACCTCGATCGCGACCGACGACACCAACCCCACTCCCAGCAGATCCGCCTCGCTCTGCTCGGGCCCGTAGTCGGCGGACGACCGGTGTACGAGATCCAGCATGGCGAAGGTCGGCACGTTGACCACGAACTGCCCGGTCCGCTCGATGTTGCGGCGGGTGTCCTTCGGGACCCCCGCCCGGGATCCGATCGAGATGCCGATCATGAGCGGGGTGTAGGAGACGATGGTGAACTGACTGAACGGGGCCAGGTTCAGCACACCCTCCGGCGAGCGCGACGTGACCCAGGCGATCGGGCGGGGCACGACGATCCCGGTCAGCAGCCGGTACCGCTCCCCCGCGTCGAGGCGTGCGCACTCGATCTCCACGTCTACTCCCCGCCCGCCGCGACGATGTCCTCCGGTGCCGTGCCGGGGTCGGCCAGGGCGAGGCCGAGCGCGACGCGTTCGACGATCCACCTGCTCGGCCGGTACCGCGGATCACCCGTCTGCGTGAACAGGCCGTCGAGCACCGTCAGGATACGGTCCGCTCCCACCCGGTCACCCCAGGCCAGTGGTCCCGTCGGATAACCAAGGGCGAGGCGTACGGCAGTGTTGATGTCGTCCGGTGTGGCGAGCCGGGCCTGCGCGATCCCGGCGGCGGTGTTGACGATCGACGCGAGCAGGCGCTGGGCGACGCCGGCCGGCCCGTCGCGGACGACGGAGACCTCCCGACCCGTGCCGGCCAACGCGGACCGCGCGACGCGGCCGACCTCCGGGTCGAGTCCCGGGTGGATCGCCAGGACAAGCCGAGTGGTGCTGTCGCCGATCGACTCGACGCCGCAGGTACGTCGGACCGGCAGTCCTCGGCGCCGCGCCTCCGCGACGACGCTCACGCCCTCCGGCGCGATCAGGACCACCGCCCGCTCACCTGGTTGCCCGGTCCGCTCGACACGCGTCCCCGCCCCGTCCAGCAGGGCGGCGAGCGACGGATCGTCGGTCCAGAACGGCCGGTCGACCGGCACCGTGGCCACCGGCACCGGCTCGGGAGGCAGCTTGGCCCCGTCCCGGTAGCGGTAGAAGCCCTCCCCGGTCTTGCGTCCCAGCAGTCCGCCGTGCAACCGGCCCCGCAGCAACGTCGACGGCCGCAACCGTGGTTCGGCGTAGAAGCCCGTCCAGATCGACTCGAGGACCGGCACCGAGACGTCGAGTCCGGTGAGGTCGAGCAGCTCGAAGGGCCCCATCCGCATCCGCAGTACGTCCCGGGCGATGGCGTCGATCTCGGCCGGCCCGGCGATCCCCTCCTCGAGCAGTTGGAGCGCCTCGGTGACGTACCCCCGGCCCGCGTGGTTGACCAGGAAGCCGGGTGTGTCGGTGGCCCGGACCGCGACGTGCCCGGTACGGGCGACGAGTGCGGTCGCGAAGTCGACGACGGACGTCGCGGTACGGACCCCGGGGATGATCTCGACAAGACGCATCCGGGGCACCGGGTTGAAGAAGTGCAGACCGAGGGCCCGTTCCGGCCGGTCGAGTACGGCGGCGATCGCGGTGACCGAGAGGGAACTCGTGTTCGTCGCGAGCACCGTGTTCGGCGCGAGGACCGACTCGAGTTCGCGGAACAGGCTCCGCTTGACCTCAAGGTCCTCGACGACCGCCTCGATCACCACATCGCACGGTTCCGGAGCTGTCGGGCTCCCCAACCGGGTGACCCGGGCCGAGACCTCGGCGGCCGTGGCGGGATCGAGTCGCCCACCGGCCACCTCCCGCGCCAGCTGGGCGCCGATCCGGTCGAGGCCGCGGTCGAGCGCGGTCGGATCGGCGTCGGCCAACCGCACCTCCATCCCGCTCGTCGCGAGCAACTGGGCGATACCCGTACCCATCGCGCCGGCGCCGACGACCCGGACCCGTACCGGCGGTCTGCTCTCGGTCATCGGGTTCCTCCCCGGTCGGTCATGCTGTCACTCTCCGGTGAACCGCGGCTCGCGGCGGTCGAGGAACGCCCGGAGTCCCTCGTGGTGGTCACGGGTGCCGAACATCGCCTGGAACGACCGCCGCTCGGTCTCGATCGCGCCGGTGAGCGGCTCGTTCTCGGCCGCGCGTGCCGCCTGACGGATCAGGGTCACCGACAGTGGCGAGAAGGCAAAAATGCGTTCCGCGAGCGTGACGGCGTGGCTGAGCGCCTGACCGTCCGGGACGACCTCGCTGACGATCCCGAGCCCGTACGCCTCGGCCGCCCCGACCTGGTCGCCGGTGAGCACGAACCGCAGTGCCCGGTGTCGCCCGGCGGCGCGGACCAGGCGGCTGAGCCCGCCCGCGCCCGGTACGAGTCCAACCCGGATCTCGGGCTGCCCGAAACGCGCCGACTCACCGGCGACCACCAGGTCGCAGGCGATCGCGAGTTCGCATCCGCCGCCGAGCGCGAAACCCTCGACGGCGGCGATCGTCGGCTTCTCGAGCCGCTCGACGACGTCGAAGACCTCGCCGGTACGCAGCCGCAGATGGTCGGCGACGCTGAGCCGGGCGAGTTCCTCGATGTCGGTGCCGGCGACGAAGTAGCGGTCCGCACCGGCGAGCACCACCGCGCCGACCCGCTCGTCGGCTTCGGCGGCGCGCAGTGCCGAGACGAGGGCGGACTTCGTGGCGAGGTCGAGGGCGTTGCGCCGGTCCGGTCGGTCGACCCGGATGACGCGTATCGGCCCGTGGTCGTCGACCCGGACCGGCTCGGGCACCGGGTTCATCGCCCGCGCCAGACCGGGGTGCGCTTCTCCAGCACCGCCTGGGCGGCCTCCCGCGCGTCCTCGGTCATCATCAGCCGGGTGCTGTAGCCCTGTTCGATCGGATAGCCGCGTTCGACCGGCAGGCCCTCGATCTCGTTGAGTGCCGTCTTGCCGTAGCGCAGCCCGATCGGGCTCTTGCCGGCGATCCTTCTCGCCAGCCGGTCGGCGGCGGCGGACAGCTCATCGGCCTCGACAACCTCGTCGAACAGGCCGATCCGGTACGCCTCCGTCGCGTCGACCGGGTCACCGGTGAAGAACATCCGGCGCAGGGCCCCCTGCGGGACGAGCCGGCCGAGGTAGGCTCCACCGCCGCAGCGTCCCACGTTGATCTCGGGTAGGCCGATCGTCGCGGTTCTCGCCGCGATCCGGATGTCGCAGACCGAGGCGAGCACGGCACCGGCACCGAGCGCGGGGCCGTTGACCGCCGCGATGACCGGCACCGCGCAGGTCCGTACGCTCTCGAAGGTGGCCCGGACGACAACCGCCCGAGCGGGATCCTGCTCGGGGGTGCTGGCCAGGAACTCCCGCAGGTCGAGACCGGCGCAGAAGGCACGCTGACCGGCCGCGGTGAGCACCACGCAGTGCACGTCGTGCGCCCCGGAGATCTGGGTGAAGACGTCGGTGATCGCACGGTAGTCGTCGAGGGTGATCGCGTTGACCGGCGGACGGTCGATCACCACCCGGGCGATCGCGCCGTCCCGCTCGACCCGTACGTGGTCGGTGCCGATGGTGTTCATGCCGCCCCCAGCTCGGGAAATCCGTACAGCCGGGCCGGGTTGCGCACCAGGATGCGCTCCCACTCGGGCCCGGGCGTCCAACTTCGGAAGAGATCAAGCAGCTCGCCGACGTCCGGCACCCGGTCGTCCAGCCGGACGAACGGCCAGTCGGAGGCCCAGAGCAGCCGGTCCGGGTTCGCCTCGAGGAGCGCGTCGTGGAACGGTCGGGCCTCGGCGAAGCCGTTCGCCGCCGTACCGACCCGGCAGACCGGGATCTTCACCCAGGCGACGCCCGCCTCCACCAGGGCGCGTACCTCACGGAACGCGGGTGCGTCGACGCCCGCTCCGACGTCCGGTTGGGCCAGGTGGTCGAAGACGACCGGCACCCCGCGCTCGGCGAGCATGGTGCCCCACCGTGCGCAGTCCGCCGCACCGGCCCACAACTGGGCGTGCCAGCCGAGGTCGGCGAGGCGTGGCGCGAACGCCTCGAGCGCGGCCGCGCCGACGCTGCCGGGCGGCGCGGACGCCGACGGGGAGCGCGGCTCGATGAAACGGAGGCCACGGACCCCCGCCTCGGCGAGCCGGTAGAGGGTTCCGTCGGAGACGTCGGGCCGGGCGACACCGATTCCGGCGAGTCGGCCACCCGCCGCACGCAGCCCTTCGACCAGCACGGTGTGGTCCTGGGCGTACGGACCGGGTTGGACGAGGACACCGCGACTGAGCCCGACCGCGTCGAGCATCGCGAGGTAACGGTCGGCGGGGGTCTCCGGCACCGGGTAGCTCGACGGTCCGGGCGGGTACGTGGCGAACGGGCCGAAGGCGTGTGCGTGGCTGTCGGTGGCCCCGGGCGGCGGTGCGACCCGGGGTGCCCCGGGCAGCGGCCGGGGTGCGGCGTCGGTCAGCACGGCTCCCCCGGTTCGCTCGCGTTCGTGGTCACGGCCGCGCCGGTACGGTGGCACGGTGGCAGTACGGGCAGCCCGTCACCGGCCGGGCCGAGCGGCGGCAGCGGTGCCGGGGCGCCGTCCGGAACCGGGACCTCGTGCACGTTGAGTGTCATCGAGACCAGGGTGTAGTAGCCGATGACGCTCGACAGGTCGACCATGCCGACCGGTCCCCAGCGTCGCACGAGGGTGTCGTACAGGTCGTCCGGCACGTCGCCGCGCTGTTGCAGCAGGCGGGCGAACTCGTACACGTCGGCGCAGTCCGGGTCGGTGAACTCGGGGCGCCGGCCGGTCCGGATCGCCTCCACGGCGGCCGGCTCGATGCCGGCGGCGACCGCCGCCGGCGCGTGCACGTGCCATTCGACCTGTGCGTTCCAACGGCGCGCGGTGACGATGATCGCGAGTTCGTTGAGGTGCCGGGGCAGGCTCGTGTCGAACCGGAGCAGCTGCCCGAAGTGCTGCCAGGCGTCGGCGAGGTCCGGCCGGTGCAACGAGACGCGCAGCGGGCCGACGAGCCGCCCACGCGGGCCGTGCACGATCTTGTCGTACACCTGTTGCTGGGCGGGGGTCATCGTGTCGGTGGGAAACAGTGGGATCCGCATCGTGTGTCAGTGCTCCTCGATGCCGAGTTCGGCCAGCACCTCGGCGGTGTGCTCGCCGAGCAGTGGCGGGTGGCGGTCCGTCCGCAGCTCGGCGTTTCGGAACACGTACGGACTGCGTACCTGCGGCACCGTCCCGGCGAGCGGGTGCGGCACCTCGACGACCGTTCCGCGTTCCCGGGCGTGCGGGTCGGCGAGCGCCGCGCCGACCGAGTTGATCGGACCGCACGGCACCCCGGCCCGGTCGAGCGCCGTGGCCCACTCGTGGACCGGACGGGTCGACAGGATCTCGGCGATCAGCGCCTCCAGTTCGTCGATGTGGCCGACCCGGTCCGCGTTGCTGCGGAAGCGTTCGTCGGTGGCCCAGTCGGGCCGGCCGAGTACCGCCGCGAACCTGGCGAACTGGCCGTCGTTGCCGACCGCCACGGCGAGGTGTCCGTCGGCGCACCGGTAGACGTTCTGGGGCTGGATGTTGGGGTGCCGGTTGCCGCGCCGGACCGGTTCCCGCCCGGTGACGAGGTAGTTCATCGCCTGGTTGGCCAGGAAGGAGTGCTGCACGTCGAGCATCGCGAGGTCGATGTACTCGCCCTGGCCGGTCCGGTGCCGTCGTTCGAGCGCCGCCAGTACGGCGACCGCGGCGTACATGCCGGTCATCAGGTCGACGATCGGCACCCCGACCTTCTGGGGACCGCCGCCGGGTATCTCGTCGGGCGCGCCGGTGACGCTCATCAGGCCACCCATCGCCTGGACCATGAAGTCGTACGCGGCCTGGTCACGCCGTGGCCCGGTCTGACCGAAGCCGGTGATCGAGCAGTAGACGAGCGCGGGGTTGACCTTGGCGAGGGCGTCGTAGTCGAGGCCGTACCGGGCCAGGGTGCCGACCTTGAAGTTCTCCAGCACGATGTCGGAGCGACCGGCGAGGGCGCGGACGACCCGACGCCCCTCCGGGGAGGCGAGATCGACCGCGACCGACCGCTTGCCCCGGTTGACCGAGAGGTAGTAGGCGGATTCCGTGGTCGGCTGCCCCGCCCGGTCCGCCAGGTACGGCGGTCCCCAGCTCCGGGTGTCGTCGCCCACCACCGGGCGTTCGATCTTGATGACGTCGGCTCCGAGATCGGCGAGCAACTGCCCGGCCCACGGGCCGGCCATGATCCGGCTGAGGTCGAGGACGCGCACCCCCTCGAGCGGGGCGCTCATCGCGTTTCTCCAGCGAGCTCGGTATGCATGGACCGCGCACCTCACTGTCTTGGTCTGTCAGCCCGGTTCCGGCCGGAGAGTCCCCGACCCAAAGGGTCATAGAACCAGCTTTATGACCTTACGCTAGCAGCGGCCTCGGAGACCGGTCAAGCGAGGTGTGACGACCCGTACGAACGCGCTCCCACCGACACGACGGGGAGCGGCGGTGCGGGACGGACGGGCCGGTGGTGGCGGACCGACGGATTAACTCGGACTCAGGTGACCTTCACGTCGAGGCGGATGACGTCCCCGCGGTAGACGCCGTCGCCGACGAAGATGACCGTGCCCGAGTCGTCGACCGCGGTCCGTCCGATGTGTACGACCGGCGCGTTCAGCGGGATGTCGAACGTCTCCGCGAGCAGCACGTCGGCCATGCCCACGGTGAGGGTCTGGTGGACCTCGGCGATGGTCAGCCCCTCGAGGTCCTTGAGCATCCGCAACGTCGTCTTGGTCGCGAGCGCCTCGTCCGAGAAGCGTTCCGCGAGGCGCTCGTCGACGTACGCGTCGCCCTTGTAGTAGACCTGCCGGTTCCGGGAGTGCCGGCGGCTGATCCGGCGGTAGCTGGGTGCCAGATTCCCGATCTCGTGCGGCACCAGCGGCGGCAGCGTCCCGTGACTGACCCCGAGGATCTCGATGCTGACCCCCTCCGGGGACAGCAGCAGACCGGACCAGTCGGTCGGGATCTCGTGCCAGAGCGTCTGTCGACTCCGCCCGGTGACGAAGGTGCCCTTCGCCCGGAAGCGTTCGATGACACCGTCGGCCTCGAGGACGTCGAGCGCCTGCCGCACGGTCGCCCGGGCGACCGAGAACTCGGTCGCGAGCTGGTCGACGGTGGGGATCTGCGCGCCGACCGCCCACTCGCCGGAGTCGATGCGCCGACGGAACAGGGTGCTCAGCTGGATGTACCGCGCGACGGCGCTGCGGCTGAAATCAACCCGGGATTCCTTGATCGTGCGCCCCATGATCGTGCTCCTCGCCCGGCTACGGTAACGGCCGATTTCCCGACTACCCGCGTCCGGGCGCCGCCGGGCAAGCTGCACGATACCAAGCCCTCTCCGTAGTTGCCGTGTTCGATGACCGCGCCGGGACGTACCCGCCGCGCGCCGGCCGGACCCGCCGGCACCGGGTGCGCCCCCGGGCCCGGCGAGCGGGCCGGTTCTCCGGTACGCGAACCCGTTGACAGCACTGGTGACCTCCGGTAACTTGCCGCAAAGATCATAAGTCCAGTTTATAGGGCGGTAACAGGCTGATGGTAGGCGGCAGCCGAGACGGCGGACTTCCAGACCCTTCCGCGTTCCGGCGTGTTCCCACCTCGTCGAGAGGAGAGATGACGCCATGACGGCGGCTGTTCCCATCGCCATCCAGGGCGTACGCAAGACGTTCAGCACAGCCGGACGACCCGAGACGACCGCGCTGGAGAGCGTGGACCTCACCGTCGGCGCGGGCGAGTTCGTCTCCATCGTCGGCGCCAGCGGCTGCGGCAAGACCACCCTGCTGAGAGTGCTCGCCGGCCTGACCGCACCGTCGGGTGGCGAGGTCCGGATCGGCGACCGGGTGGTGGCCGCGCCGGACCGCTCGGTGTCCCTGATGTTCCAGTCGCCGACCCTGCTGCCCTGGCTGCGGGTCGTCGACAACATCCTGCTCCCGCTGAAACTGCGCGGCCGGATCGGCGCCCACGAGCGCGAGCGGGCCGGTCAACTGCTCGACCAGGTCGGTCTCGCCGACTTCGGTGACCGGCTACCGCGCGAACTCTCCGGCGGCATGCAGCAGCGGGTCGCGCTCTGCCGGGCGCTCATCGCCGCCCCGACCGTGCTGCTGCTCGACGAGCCGTTCGGCGCGCTGGACGCGATGACCCGCGACCAGATGAACCTCGACCTGCACCGGCTCTGGGCCTCCACGTCGCTCACCACCGTACTGATCACGCACAGCATCTCCGAGGCGGTCATGCTGTCGCAGCGGGTGGTCGTGATGTCGCCCCGCCCCGGCCGGATCGTCGACATCGTCGACGTACCGCTGCCCGCCGAACGTCACGGTGAGCTCATCGACTCCCCCCAGTTCGCCGAGACGGCCGCTCGGATCCGCTCCCACTTCGCGAGGCACTGAGCATGACGACTTCCGCCCCCACCGCAGGCTCGACCGGGCTGCCCCGGTCGGGCGAACTCCCCACCAGCAAGCCGCGCCGGTCCTGGGCGCGGGCGGTCCGACGCTGGATCCCCAGCCTCGTGCTGCTCGCCCTGATCCTCGTCGCGTGGCAGTTCGTCCCCGGCCTGACCAAGACCGAGGAGTTCATCTTCCCGCCCCTGTCGGCGGTACTCGACCGGCTCACCACCCCCGAAACGCTCCAGCTCTATTTCAGCAACGCCTGGGTGACCACGTACGAGGCGCTCATCGGGCTCGGGATCGGCCTCGTTCTCGGCGTGCTGACCGGATTCCTGCTCGGCACCTTCCCCGCGGCACGACGCGCGGTCTACCCGTTCCTCGTCGCACTGCAGGCGCTGCCCAAGGTCGCCGTCGCACCGCTGTTCGTCGTCTGGTTCGGCTTCGACCTGACGCCGAAGGTGCTGGTCGTCGTCCTGCTCGCGTTCTTCCCGGTCCTGGTCAACACGATGAGCGGGGTGATGAGCATCGACCAGGACAAGGTCGACCTCTTCCGCTCCAACGTCGCCAGCCGCTGGCAGATGTGGCGCCACCTGCTCTTCCCGTGGAGCCTGCCCGGAATCTTCGCCGGGCTCGAGGTCGCGGCGGTACTCGCGCTGCTCGGCGCGATCGTCGGCGAGTTCGTCTCGGCACGCGAGGGCCTCGGCGTCGTCCTGCAGCAGCAACAGAACACGTACGACACCGCCGGCGTCTTCGCCGTCCTCATCATCCTGTCCGTCATCGGGCTGCTCATGAACCTCGCGATCCGTCTGGTACGACGCACAGCCCTCTCGTGGAGCACCTCCGAAGGAGCCGAACTATGAGCGACACAGTCACGCCGCAGCGGCCACGTCGACGGTTCACCGCCGTCACGACCGTCGCGCTCGCCGGCCTCCTCGCCGTCACGGCGACCGGATGCGGTCCGGACGGCGGCCCGGCCGGGGCGGACGGCAAGGGCGGAACGATCACGTTCGGCATCTCCACCCCCACCATGACCGCGAACTTCGTGGCCCTGGCGGTCGGCAAGGAGGAGGGTTTCTTCGCCGACGAGGGACTCAAGGTCGACGACGTCTTCCTCAAGGACAGCGGCACCGTGCTCCAGGCGATGGCCGGCGGGAAGGTGGACATCGGAACGCCGACCCCGGACGTGGCCTTCGCCGCGATGGACCAGGGACAGGACGTCAAGCTGATCTACAACTGGGCCCGTCGCCCGGTGGCCGCGTTCTCCGTGCTCGACACCAGCCCGATCACCACGGTCCGGGACCTCGCCGGCAGGACGATCGGCGTCCAGTCGATCTCCGCCGGTACGACGACCCTGGCGAAGGCCTCACTCACCCAGGCGGGCGTCGACGTCAACCGGGTCAAGTTCGTCGAGGTCGGGCTCGGCGCCCCGGCGCTCGACGCCCTGCAACGCGGCCGCGTCGACACGGTCGTGCAGTACGACGCGCAGTCGTCGGCGCAGATCAGCGCCGGTGCCAAGCTCCGGCTGATCAGCCCGGAGGGCGTCGAGGACCTCTTCGCCACCACGTTCGTCTCGAGTTCGGCCTTCCTGACCAGCAACAGCGCGGCGGTCAAGGGGTTCGGCCGGGCCTGGAGCAAGGCGTCGGTGTGGGCGCTCGCCAACCCCGAGGCGGCCATCCGGATCATGTGGAAGCTCTACCCCGCCAGCAAGACCGGCGACGGTGACAAGGCCATGCAGAACGCGCTCGCCATCTTCAAGGCCCGGATGGACAGCGCGGTGAACGTCGACGACGTGACGGCGAAGAAGATCTGGGGCCAGTACGACGAGTCGGCCGTACAGCACTGGCTCGACTTCGCCCACCAGAACGGCATCACCAAGTCGTCGCTGAAGACCTCGGACGTCTACACCAACGCCGACGTCCCGGACTACAACAACTTCGACGCCGCCGCGATCCAGAAGGCCGCCGCCGAAGCCAAGTGAGCGGCGCTCTCGGCGGATGCCGAGGTAGGGAACCGGCGGGAGCCGGAAAGCCCGGCGCGGGTACGGGGCCACCCCAGCGGCCTCGTACCCGCGTCGCCTGTCAGGATGACCACCACCCACCATCCCGGGGAAGGCAGCTCATGCCCGCGAGCTTCATCTACGACGCCGTCCGCACACCCTTCGGACGCTACGGCAAGGCCCTCGCCGACGTACGCCCGGACGACCTGGCCGCCCACGTGATCGAGGCCCTGCTCGCCCGGCACTCCGACCTCGACCCGGCCGCGATCGACGACGTGTTGCTCGGCGACGCCAACGCGGCGGGCGAGGACAACCGCAACGTGGCCCGGATGGCTGCCCTGCTGGCGGGACTGCCCACCTCGGTCCCCGGGGCGACCCTCAACCGGCTCTGCGGTTCGGGAGTCGAGTCGGTCATCCAGGCGAGCCGAGCGGTCGAGACCGGCGACGCCGACCTCGTCCTGGCGGGCGGGGTCGAGTCGATGAGCCGGGCGCCGTGGGTGCTGCCGAAACCCGACCGCGCCTTCCCGAGCACGCACGCGACACTGCACTCGACCACACTGGGCTGGCGCATGGTCAATCCCCGGATGCCGGAGCGGTGGACCGTGTCGCTCGGCGAGACCGCGGAGATCCTCGCCGACCGGTACGGCATCTCCCGGGAACGCCAGGACGAGTTCGCGCTCGCCAGCCACCGCAACGCCGCCGCGGCCTGGGACGCCGGCGTCTTCGACCGCGAGGTCGTCGCGGTACCCGGCGTCGACCTGGCCCGGGACGAGGGCGTACGGCGGAACACCTCCCTCGAGGCCCTCGCCGCGCTGTCTCCGGCGTTCCGACCGAACGGCACCGTGACCGCCGGCAACTCGTCACCGCTGAACGACGGCGCGAGCGCCATCCTGGTGGGGGCGGAACACGTGCCGTTCTCCGCCGAACCACTGGCCCGGATCGTCGCGCGGGGCGTGGCGGCGACCGATCCCGACATCTTCGGGATCGCTCCGGTCGAGGCGGCCGACCGGGCCCTCGCCCGGGCCGGCCGGAGCTGGGACGACGTGGATGTTGTTGAACTCAACGAGGCCTTCGCCGCACAGAGTCTCGCCTGCCTCGGGCTCTGGCCCGACCTCGACCCCGCGAAGGTCAACATCCATGGCGGGGCGATCGCGATCGGCCACCCGTTGGGTGCGTCCGGCGGTCGGATCGTCGGACACGTCGCGCACGAGCTGGCCCGACGCGGGGGCGGCGTCGGCGTCGCGGCCATCTGCATCGGCGTAGGCCAGGGCCTGGCCGTGGTCCTCGAACGCTGACGTCGCCTGCCGACCGAGCCGGCACGTCGTTGGCCGGCTACCACAGCCGGATACGCCGCTGGCCGGGTCCCCGTGGTGGGGACCCGGCCAGCGGATCGTTCGTGTGGGTGGGTCAGCTGTTGTTCCAGGCGTTGGCGACCAGGTCAGCGGCCTGGTTCTCCCACTTCGCGTACGCGTCCGGGTACGCCGACACCTGCACCTTCTGCGCGGCCACGGTCAGCGGCAGATCATGCCAACCGTCAACCTGCTTCAGCCCGTCCAGGAACGCGGTCGTGGCATGCTCCCGATCCATGATCTGATCCGGGCTACCCCAACCCGACGACGGACGCTGCTGGAACAGACCCAGCGAGTCATGGTCGTTGTTGGCACCCAGGTCACCCAGGTTCTCCAACTTCGACTCCTGCAGCGACGTACCAACGGCGATCA
>NZ_JAZGQK010000049.1:0-22280 GCF_036422035.1 Plantactinospora sonchi | reverse complement strand
GTGAGGTGAACAGTTCGATCGAGGTGTCGCTGTGGTGGTAGAGCATGGCGACGTCGTCGCGTCCGTCGCCGTTGAAGTCGCCCGACTGCTGGATCGCGTTCGGGTCCTGCACCGGAACCGGAGCCGGCTTGTCGGGCTTGTTCAGCCACTCCTCCACGGTCTCGCCGCGGAGGACGCTGAGCAGCGCCTCCTTGTTGTCGTAGCTGGTCACCTTGTCGCGGTCCTCGCTGAGGTGGATGTGCCACAGGTGCGTGTCGTCGTTGGTCACGGCCGCCCGGTCGTACCGGAAGTCCCAGCCCTCGACGGTGCTGTCGGTGTCGGTCTGGCCGTAGAACTCCCGCCAGCCGTCCAGACGAGGGTCTCTCTGGTCCTGACCCGAGGCCATCAGACGCTTCGAGTAGCGGGCGATCCTGCCGTAGTCCGCCGCCGCCGTCACCACGGTCGGCGAGTGGGTGACGTGTGGCTGAAGCTCGACACCGTCAGCGACGGCGTAGCCCTGCGCTTCCGGGAAGGTCCAGTCGTAGGCGGCGGCCTTGTCCGACGGGCCTCCCTTGTCCTCGGTATCCCGTACGGAGTAGTTGTCCGGGCTGTTGGCGGCACGGGTGTTGTGGTAGCCGGGCTTGTTGGCGTAGATCCCGGCGTCCCTGGTCCCCGAGTCGAGCTTCACCAGTTCCTGCATGAGCCACCATGACGCGTCGGTGATCCGGGACGGATTCGGGTTGGCGGCGGCAGGTGCCGGGGCGGCGGCGGACTCGGCGGGTGCGGTGGCAGCCGCCGGGGCGGACACCGCGCCGAGGCTGGCGATGAGCACCGCCGAGATGGCCACGGTGAACCGGTGCGGCGCCGGTGGCCTCGGCCGCTGCCTCGACAGGGTCTCGCGTATCGGGAGGCGCATCATGCTCCTTGGGGGTGACGGTGGGATCCGAGAATCCCGGAGGGGCGTGCAGAACGGGTGCTGGTTTTACCGGGCGCATCAGAGGAGGCGGATGGAGTCCCATTTCCAGGCGGCGTTGGCGGGGATGGTGAGGCTGCCGGTGAAGGGGGCGAATCCGCCGTCGTTGTTGGTGTTGGCTAGTGCGGTGTGCATGGTGATGGAGCCGTCGGACTGGTAGTACATGGCGGCTAGGTCGTCGCGTCCGTCGCCGTTGTTGTCGCCGGCGATGGTGCGGAAGGAGTTCCATTTCCAGGCGTTGGCGGGGATTTTGTAGCTGCCGGTGAAGGTGCCGAATCCGCCGTTGGTGTTGCCGCGTGAGGTGAACAGTTCGATCGAGGTGTCGCTGTGGTGGTAGAGCATGGCGACGTCGTCGCGTCCGTCGCCGTTGAAGTCGCCCGACTGCTGGATCGCGTTCGGGTCCTGCACCGGAACCGGAGCCGGTTCAGAGGCCGGTGGATCCCAGAGGGCGTCGACAATGATCTGTGCGTCCGACGCCTGCACCTGATACTTGTCCGGGTACGCCGAGACCTGCACGGCCTGGCAGACCTCGCCGATCGGCGCGGTCTTCCACGATCCGTTGGGATAGACGCGCTCCATCTTGTTGAGGAAGGCGTCGGTGGCCCATGTCGGGTTCAGCCGCTGCGCCCGGGTGCCCCAGGACGCCCGCTGCTGGAACAGGCCGAGGCTGTCGTGGTCGACCTCCACGCTGATGTTCTGCAGATGGGTCTCCACGATCACCGTGGCGATCGCGATCACCCCGGCCCGCTCGACAAGGCCGCGGGCCCGCACCGCTGCCACGACCATCCGGGCACAGGAGACCCGGTAGCCGGTCATGTATCCGCGCATGTCCGACCTCAACCGGGTGTTGAGGTCGGTCGCCAGCGCGGCGTCGTCAGCGGTCGGGCCGTCGGGGTCGCAGGCCACCGTCGCGGCCAGCGGGGCCACCATGGGCGGCCGGACCGGGTCGGGGGCGGGGTTGGCCGCGACTGCCGGCGTGGCGATGGTGGCCGTCGTGACGGCGACCGTCGTGACGGCGACCGCCAACGTCGTACCGAACCGTCGCGGCCCGCGTCGGCCCGGAATGGACAGGGTCCTGTTCACTGCACCTCCAGATGAGAGCCCGGTCCATCGGGGACCGGGCCATGGTGAGTGCGGTGACCACAAACGCCGACCAGGCTGGCGACGTACGCCAGCGCGGACCCCCGTGGACGGCGGACCCGGCGCGGATTCGTGGAAACCACGTCCGAGCCTCGCAAAGCACACTGGACGGAGACTGCCGGTACACCACCGGTATTCCGCCGGTACCGTCATCGAACCAGGCAGCCGCCCCCATGGGATCGACGACCTTCGTGGTCCGCGCGAACGCCGCGATTCAGGTTGACGGTGGGCGGCGTCGGGACCGCCCCCGTCACCCGGGACAGCCGGTCAGGGCCGGCCGGGTATCGACTCCCGGATCAGGGTGACGAGGTCCCCCCAGGTGTCGACCGGGGTGGCCCAGTCGGGTGACGCCGGGACGGCGGGCTGCTCGCCGGTCCCGCCCCGGAACAGGTAGCGGTGCCTGACCGTCTCCAGGTGGGCGAGTACGTCGAGACGGTCGTCCACGAAGTGGGTGATGCCGAGGCGCTGGCAGACCGGTGCCTTGTCGCGCCGTTCCCGGACGAAGTGCACGTTGCCGGCGGAGATGCCGGTACGGCCGAAGAAGTCATGGTGGTCCAGCCAGGCGCGGGTGTTGGCGGCCACCTTGGGGCCGGCCTTGGAGACGATGTGCACCTGCCCGGCGAACGGCCCACCGGTCAGCGTGGCGAGCGCGTCGAAGACCCCGACCGTGGCCGGCGTCTCCAGCGGCCGGCTGCCGAAGAACGAGGTGTCCTCCTCCCGCCCGGCGAGCGCGACGATCACCCCGCCGACGTCGACACCGAGGATCGGGGACCGCAACCGACCCGGGCCACGGTACGGCGCGGGTGTGCCGCCCGGCCGACGCTGCCCGACCCGTTGCCGTGCCACTGGTGCACCTCCGCCCGCCGCTGGACCGTCGATCATGTCCGTCGTCAGGTTATCGGCGTCCCACAAGCCAGTTACCTGTCGCCGGGCCTGCCTGCCCGGCTCCGGTCAGCCCCGCAGCCGCAGACCTCTCGGCGTGGTCCGGAACCCGGCCTCGGTGAGCGCGTCGCGCAGCGCGGAGGCGTGTACGGCAGCGCCGTCGGCCCGTTCCACCGCGAGTACGCCGAGGGCTCCCGAGCCGACCGCCGAGGCCAACGCCCGGGCGGCGGCGGCCAGCGCCCCGGCATCGTCCACGAAGGACAGCAGGGTACGGCCACCACGCTCGACGTACAGCACGAGGTCGCCGCCGACCAGCACCACCAGGGCGCCCGCCTTCCGCCCGGCCCGGTGCCCGGTCGCGGAGCCGCTCGCCGGGCCGCCCCCGGCGGTGCCCGGGTCGACCGTGCCGTCACCGGAGTCGACGACCCGGGCCGGCCACGGCAGCGCCGCACCGTACGGGTTGGCCGGGTCGGTGGCGGCGAGTACCCGGGCCACCCCGGAACGGCGCCCCAGCTCCTCCGGCTCGGCGAGGGCCCGCAGCCGGTCCACCGCACCAGGCACCGCGAACTGGGCGGCGCCGAGCCCCTCGACGAAGTATCCGCGTCGGGCCGCGCCGCGTTCCTCCATGGCGGCCAGCACGGGATAGACGGCGGCGAAACCGCCCGGCGCACCCTCGGCGGCCACCGCGCCCCGGGTCACCACACCGTGCCGTTCGAGCAGCACGTCGGCGAGGGCGGCGGCCCGCCGGGTCGGGTCGGTGTCCCGTTCGGGCAGCCGGGACCAGCGCCCGGCCACGGTCGGCGGCCCCGTGCGGGCGGGCATCGTCGGCCGCCCCGGACGCCGGTAGCGGGTCCGGGGCGCGCTGGTCCGGGCCCGGTGCGCGCCTCCGCCGCCGAGCACCGCCCGCAGCGGAGCCAGCGTGTCGTTGGTCAGCCGACCGGCCCAGACCAGGTCCCAGAGGGCGGCGGTCAGCGCCTCGTCGTCGGCGGGGCCCGACTCGGGGAGCGCGGTGCCGACCCGGTCGGCCAGCGACCGGAAGAAGAGCGCCTGCCCGTCGGCGAGCGCCGCCAGCACCGCCTCGTGCAGCGGGGTCATCGCCAACGCCTCGGCGGGCGGGGGCAGCAGCAGCGGTGCGGTGTCGGCGTACGCCAGGGTCAGCCAGCCGTCACCCCGACCGATCGCCCCGGCGCCGGCCCAGACCACCTCGCCGCTGGCACAGAGTTCGTCGAGGTAGGCGGGGGAGTAGTCGGCGACCCGGGCCGGCAGGACCAGACTCTCCAGCGCCGAGGCCGGCACCGCGAAGCCCTGCAACTGCTCCAGCACGGCGGCCACCGCCTCGACCCCCCGGGCCGCCGCACCGACCTGCTGCCAACGGGGCAGGAAGGTGGCCAGCACCCGGCCCGGTACCGGCTCGATCTCCCGGCGCAGCGCGGCCAGCGACCGGCGGCGCAACAGCCGCAGCACCTCCGCGTCGCACCACTCGGTGCCGGTGCCGGTCGGCGAGAACTCTCCGGAGACCACCCGCCCGTCGGCGCCGAGTCGGCGCAGCGTCTGCTCGACCACGAAGACGCCGAGCCCGAACCGGGCCGCGCAGGTCGCCGCCGCGAACGGGCCGTGGGTGCGGGCGTAGCGGGCGACGAGATCCCCGAGCGGGTCGGCCACCGGTTCCAGGTACGCCCGTGCGACCCCGACCGGCAGGGCCACGCCGAGCGCGTCGGCGTACCGGCCGGCGTCCTCGACCCCGATCCAGCGTTCCTCACCGGCGACCCGGACCCGCAGGATCCGTCGGGCCTCGGCCAATCCGGTCAGCCACCCGGGCTCCACCCCGCGCCCGGTCAGCTCGTCGTCGGAGAGGTCGCCGAGCAGCCGGAGCAGCTCGACCGCGTCCTCGGCGTCCCGGGGCCGCCGCTGCTCGGACAGCCAGCGCAGCTGCCGCTCGGTCTCGGCGACCACCGTCGGGTCCAGCAGCTCCCGCAGGTCGACCCGGCCGAGCAGCTCACCGAGCAGGGCCGAGTCGAGGGCCAGCGCGGCGGCCCGGCGCTCGGCCAGCGGGGCGTCGCCCTCGTAGAGGAACGCGCCGACGTAGCCGAAGAGCAGTGACCGGGCGAACGGTGACGGCCGGGGTGTCTCCACCTCGACCAGCCGTACCTTGCGGGTGGCCACCTCCCGCATCAGCGACACCAGGCCGGGCAGGTCGAAGACGTCCTGCAGGCACTCCCGGGCCGCCTCCAGGGTGATCGGGAAGTCGGCGTACTCGCGGGCCACGTCGAGCAGTTGGGCGGCACGCTGGCGCTGCTGCCAGAGCGGCTGGCGGCGGCGCGGGTCGCGACGGGGCAGCAGCAACGCCCGGGCGGCGCACTCCCGGAACCGGGCGGCGAACAGCGCCGAGGTGCCGACCGACTCCTCGACCAGCCCGGCGATCTCGTCCGGGTCGAAGGCGACCAGGTCGGCGCCGGGCGGATCCTCGGCGGTGTCCGGCAGCCGGATCACGATCCCGTCGTCGGAGGGGACCACCTGGGCGTCGACGCCGTACCGTTCGGCGAGCCGGCGGGCGATGGCCAGCGCCCAGGGGCCGTTGACCCGCGCCCCGAGCACGCAGTGCACGGCCAGCCGCCAGTCGCCGAGCTCGTCGCGGAAGCGTTCGACCAGCACCGTCCGGTCGTCGGGCACGGAGCGGGTCGCCGCCTGCTGCTCACGCAGGTACGCCACCAGGTTGCCAGCCGCCCAGTCGTCCAGCCCACCGGCACGCAGCCCGGCGCGGGCCGTCTCGTCGTCGCCGGCCCGGACCAGATTCCGCAGCCGGGCGCCGATCGCCCTGCCCAGCTCGACCGGGCGGCCGAGCTGGTCGCCCTTCCAAAACGGCATCCGGGCCGCCTGCCCGGGGGCGGGCGAGACCAGCACCCGGTCCGGGGTGATGTCCTCGATCCGCCAGGAGGACGAACCGAGCAGGAAGACGTCGCCGACCCGGGACTCGTAGACCATCTCCTCGTCCAGTTCGCCGACCCGGGCGGCGCGTTCGGCGCCGGCCAGGAAGACGCCGAACAGGCCCCGGTCCGGGATCGTGCCGCCGCTGGTCACCGCGAGCCGCTGCGCGCCCGGCCGGCCGGTGAGCAGGTCCGCCGACCGGTCCCAGACCAGCCGGGGCCGCAGCTCGGCGAAGGCGGTCGACGGATAGCGCCCGGAGAGCATGTCGAGGACGGCGTGCAGGGCCGAGTCGGGCAACTCGGCGAAGGGCGCCGCCCGGCGGACCAGGGCGGCCAGGTCGCCGACCCGCCACTCGTCGAGCGCGACCATCGCGACCACCTGCTGGGCGAGTACGTCCAGCGGGTTGCGGGGATGGTGCAACTCCTCGATCGCGCCGTCGGTCATCCGTTCCGCGACGACCGCGCAGCTGAGCAGATCGCCCCGGTGCTTCGGGAAGACCACGCCCCGGGAGACCGCACCGACCTGGTGGCCGGCCCGGCCGACGCGCTGCAGCCCGGCCGCGACGCTCGGCGGCGCCTCGATCTGCACCACCAGGTCGACCGCGCCCATGTCGATGCCGAGCTCCAGGCTGGAGGTGGCGACCACCGCCGGCAGCTGCCCGGACTTGAGCGCCTCCTCGATGTGCTTGCGTTCCTCGCGGGAGACGCTGCCGTGGTGGGCCCGGGCGATCACCGGCGGAGCGCCGGCCGCCGCCCCGGACTGCGCCATGATCTCCGCCGGCAGCCGGTCCGGCGGGAGCGGCCGGGCCCCCTCGAACTCCTCCACCGCCAACTCGTTGAGGCGGGCGCAGAGGCGTTCGGCACTGCGCCGCGAGTTGGTGAAGACGATGGTCGAGCGGTGGGACCGGACCAGTGCGTACACCCGTTCCTCGACGGCCGGCCAGATCGACGCCCGGCGGGGGACGCCGAGCTCGTCGTCGCCCGGTTCCGGCTGCTCGTCGAGCCGGGTCATGTCCTCGACCGGCACCTCGACGCTGACCTCGATGGTCTTGGCCGTGGTCGGCTGCACCACGGTCACCGGGCGGGCGCCGCCGAGGAACCGGGCGGTGGTCTCGACCGGCCGGACGGTGGCGCTCAGCCCGATCCGCTGCGCCGGAGCGGGCAGCAGCGCGTCCAGCCGTTCCAGGGTGAGCGCCAGATGGGCGCCGCGCTTGGTGCCGGCCACCGCGTGCACCTCGTCGACGATCACCGTCTCGACGCCGCGCAGCGACTCCCGGGCGGCGGAGGTGAGCAGCAGGAAGAGCGACTCCGGGGTGGTGATCAGGATGTCCGGCGGGGTACGCGCGAACGCCCGGCGCTCGTCGGCCGGTGTGTCGCCGGTGCGCATCCCGACGGTGATCTCGGGTGGTGGCAGACCGAGGCGGGAGGCGGCGTGCCGGATCCCGGTCAGCGGGGCCCGGAGGTTGCGTTCGACGTCGACGGCGAGCGCCTTGAGCGGGCTGACGTAGAGCACCCGGCAGCGTCGCCGGGGGTCGTCGGGCGCCGGCTGGCGGGCCAGCTGGTCCAGCGACCAGAGGAAGGCGGCGAGCGTCTTGCCGGAGCCGGTCGGCGCGACCACCAGGGCGTTGTTCCCGGCGCCGATCGCCCGCCACGCGCCGGCCTGGGCGTCGGTGGGCGCGGCGAACGCGGCGGTGAACCACTCCCGGGTCGCCACCCCGAACGGCTGCAGCACGTCGGTCACCCGCCAATCCTGCCCGGTCGGTCTGACATCCGGGGCGGCACGGATGGTCCCGATCCTGGCGGAACGGGGGATCGGTACCCGTTTGATCGTTGGTATCGCCTGAGATGAGGGCTAAGTCTCACTTAACTGCTTGCGGTAGGTGTGCGACCTAAAGTAACTTCGCCGAAACCTGAGTCGGCGCCAAGGGGGCCCGGATGACCAGCGTTTCACGCGACGTCCCGGTGGATCGCGACGCCTCGGCGGCGACGCGTACCGTCCCGGGCGTTCCAGGGGAACCGGTCGCTCCGACGGTGCCGGGCGTACCGGTGACGCTGGCCGTCCCCGCGCCCCCGACCGCGGTGGTGCCCGGCGCCCCGAGGGTCGCGGCCGAGACCGACGTGCTGGCCCGGCGGGTGGAGACGTACCTGACCGTGGCGCGGACCGCACTGCGCGGAGCCGACCTCGAACTCGCCGAGCGGCTCGCGGTGGCCCTGCGGCAACTGGTCGCCGACACCACCGCCGCCAGCGCCGCCGACCGGGCCCGGGTCCGGGCCGCCGTGCACGCCCTGGTGCTGCGCCGCGAGGCCCACGGCCGGGTGCTGCCCCGGCGTTCGCTCGCCGCCGCCCAACAGGTGATCAACCAGGTGGTCCGCCAGCTCGGCCGGCCGGACCTGGCGGTCCTCTCCACCCCGGACGGCCCCGGCGCCGGCACCCACCCGGTCGACTCGCCCTGCGCCGTCTGCTGACCGGCGAACCCACTCCGGCCGATTCGGCCAAATCCCCGCCTCCACCAGCGGCCGTGTCGTCTGATCCTTGTGAGTCGCAGGGGTCGGTGCGTCCAGGGCCCGCCAGCACCTGCGCCGACACCCACCTGGAGTGCGCATGCTGGTGCTGCTGGCCCTCCAGTTCGGGGCGGCGTCCGTCGCGCCCGTGCTGGTCCGGTGCTGGGGCCGGCGTGCCTGCTACCCGCTGGCCCTCGCCCCGGCCGCCGCCGTCGGCTGGGCGGTCGGAAACGCCGGCCCGGTCACCGCCGGCGGCGCGCTCGTCGAGACGTACCCGTGGGTGCCGGGACTGGGGCTCGACCTGGCCCTGCGGGTCACCACCCTCTCCTGGCTGATGGTGCTGCTGATCGGCGGGATCGGCGCGCTGGTACTGGTCTACTGCGCCGGCTACTTCGGCGCCGACGAGCCCGGCCTCGGCCGGTTCGTCGGGGTCTTCGTGGGCTTCGTCGGCGCGATGCTCGGCGTGGTCGTCTCCGACGACCTGCTGCTGCTCTACGTCTTCTGGGAACTGACCAGCGTCTGCTCGTACCTGCTGATCGGGCAGCACCCGGAGCAGCGGGCCAGCCGGCGGGCCGCCGCCCAGGCACTGATCGTCACCACCCTCGGCGGGCTGGCCATGCTGGTCGGCTTCGTCATGATCGGACAGCACGCCGGCACGTACCGCTGGTCGGAGATCGCCGCCCGCCCCCCGCCGGGCGGCGGCTACCTGGCCACCGCCGTGCTGCTGATCCTGGTCGGCGCGCTGACCAAGTCGGCGATCTTCCCGGCCAGCTTCTGGCTGCCGGCCGCGATGGCCGCGCCGACCCCGGTCAGCGCCTACCTGCACGCCGCCGCCATGGTGAAGGCCGGCGTCTACCTGGTCGCACTGCTCGCCCCGGTGTACGCCGACACCGGCCCGTGGCGCCCGGTGGTCCTCGTCGCCGGGGCCGGCACCATGCTGCTCGGCGGCTGGGCCGCGCTCCGCCAGGTCGACCTCAAACTGCTGCTCGCGTACGGCACGGTCAGCCAGCTGGGACTGCTGATCGTGCTGGTCGGCGCCGGTACCCGGGACGCCGCGCTCGCCGGCGTCGCGATGCTGCTCGCCCACGCCCTGTTCAAGGCCGCCCTCTTTCTGGTGGTCGGCATCGTCGACCAGCGCGCCGGCACCCGGGACCTGACCGTGCTCTCCGGGCTGTGGCGACGGATGCCGCTGGTCGGCGTGGTCGCCGGGCTCGCCGCCGCGTCGATGGCCGGGATACCGCCGCTGTTCGGCTTCGTCGCCAAGGAGGCGGTCTTCGAGGCGGTCGCCGGCGATCCGCCGCTGCTCGCCGCCCTGGTCGCCGGGTCGGTGCTCACCGTCGCCTACGCGGCCCGGTTCGTCTGGGGCACGTTCGCCGACCGGCCCGGCGCGGGAACCACCCCGACCCGCCCCGTCGAGCCCGCCCTGCTGGTGCCGCCCGCCCTGCTCGCGGTCGCCGGACTGGCGCTCGGCGTACTCGCCGGCCCGGTCGACGAGCTGCTCGGGGCGTACCCCGGGTTGTTCGGGGCGACCGACTACCACCTGGCGCTCTGGCACGGCCCGGGGCTGGCGCTCGGCCTCTCCGCCGGGGTGCTGGCCGGCGGCGGCCTGCTCTTCGTCCTGCGTGGCCCGCTCGGCGCGGTGCTCGCCCGGCTGCGCGCCCCGTTCGACGGCGACACCGCCTACCAGCACGCCACCCGGGGTCTCGACCGGGTCGCCGTCGAGGTCACCGGTGCGACCCAGCGCGGCTCACTGCCCGACTACCTCGGCATCATTCTGCTGGTCCTGGTCGTCGCGCCGGGTGGCGTCCTGCTGCTCGGCGACCCGTGGCCGGACCGGCAACCACAGTGGGGAAGCCCGATGCAGGCGGCGATCGGGTCGGTGCTCGTGCTCGCCGCGGTGCTCGCCGTCCGGGCCCGACGCCGGCTCACCGCGGTGATCCTGGTCGGGATCACCGGTTACGGCGTCGCCCTGCTCTTCGTCCTGTACGGGGCGCCGGACCTGGCCCTGACCCAGTTCCTGGTCGAGACCGTCACCATCGTGATCTTCGCCCTGGTGCTGCGACGGCTGCCGGCCAGGTTCTCCGCCCGACCACTGCGCCGGACCCGGTGGGGCCGGATCGCGCTCGGCGTGGTCGTCGGGGTGGTGATGTCCGGTCTGGCTCTCGCCGCGACCGGCGGCCGGCGGGCGACCCCCGTCTCGGTCGACTACCCGGAGGCGGCCCGGACCTTCGGGTACGGCCGCAACGTGGTCAACGTGACCCTGGTCGACATCCGGGCCTGGGACACCATGGGGGAGATCGCCGTGCTGGTGGCCGCGGCCACCGGAGTGGCCAGCCTGATCTTCCAGCGACGTCGGGGACCGCGCCGGCCCCGCCGGCACGACCTGCCGACATCGGCCGGCTCCGAGCGGATCTGGCTGCGGGCCGGCGCGACCCTGCAGAGCCGGCGTCGCTCGATCGTCCTGGAGGTGGTCGTCCGGCTGCTCTTCCACACGATCATGCTCTTCTCGATCTTCCTGCTCGTCGCCGGGCACAACGCCCCCGGTGGCGGCTTCACCGGCGGCCTGGTAGCCGGTCTCGCGCTCGGGGTCCGCTACCTCGCCGGCGGACGGCACGAACTCGACCAGGCCGCCCCGGTCGACGCCGGGGTGGTGCTCGGCACCGGACTGCTCGTCGCCGTCGGCACCGGGCTGGTCGCGATGGTGCTCGGCGGCCAGGTGCTGCAGAGCACCATGCTGGACCTGCGGCTGCCGCTGGTCGGCGAGGTGCACCTGGTCACCTCGATCTTCTTCGACACCGGCGTCTACCTGGTCGTGGTCGGTCTGATGCTGGACATCCTGCGCAGCCTCGGTGCCGAGGTGGACCGCCAGATCGAGGCGGAGGACGAGCCGGGCGCCGGGGTGCGGACCACCGGAGCGCCCGGCCCGGAGGTACGGCGATGAGCGGGTCGACCGGTCGCCACCGCGCCGGGTACGACGCGGAGCCGGCATGAGACCGAACCTGGTGCTGGCGGTCGTCGTCGGGGTCCTCTGCGCCACCGGTGTCACCCTGCTGCTGGAACGCAGCCTCAGCCGGGTGGTGCTCGGCTTCATCCTGCTCGGCAACGGGGTCAACCTGCTGATCCTGCTCGCCGGCCGGTCCGGCGGGGCGCCGGTCCTCGGCGTCACCCCGCCCGCCGGGATGAGCGACCCGTTGACCCAGGCGATGGTGCTCACCGCCCTGGTCATCACCCTCGGCATGACCGCGTTCCTGCTCGCCCTCGCGTACCGGAGCTGGCAGCTGATCGGCCACGACGAGGTGCAGGACGACCTGGAGGACCGCCGGATCGTCCGTCTCGCGGAGCAGGACCGCAACTCCGGGCCGGACGACAGCCTCGCCGAGGTGGCCCGGGACCCGTGGATCGGCGGTGCCGGGGGAATCGACCCGGAGCAGGTCGACCCGGAACCGCCGCCACGCCGGCTGGGCGACGATCCGCGCCCGCCCCGGCGACCGGACCGGGAGGAGGCGGACGGGGAATGAACTTCCTGGTTCCGCTGCCGGTGGTGGTTCCGCTGCTCGGCGCGGCACTCACCCTGGTACTCGGTCGCCGGCCGGTCGCCCAGCGGGTGGTCAGCGTCGCGGCCGTGACCGTCACCCTCGCCGTCGCGGTGCTGCTGCTCTGGTACGCCCACCGGGACGGCCCGCTCGTCGTCCACGTCGGCGCCTGGCCGCCCCCGATCGGCATCGTGCTGGTGGCCGACCAGTTGGCGGCGCTGATGCTGGTGGTCTCGGCGGCGGTGACCCTCTGCGTGCTGCTCTACTCGATCGGGGAGGGCCGGGCGGATCCCGGTGAGCACGCGCCGGTGGCGATCTACCATCCGACCTACCTGGTGCTCACCGCCGGTGTGACCGACGCCTTCCTCGCCGGCGACCTGCTGAACCTCTTCGTCGGCTTCGAGATCCTGCTGGCGGCGAGCTACGTCCTGCTGACCGTACGCAGCACCGAGGTGCGGATCCGGGCCGGCACCACGTACGTCGTGGTCAGCCTGCTGTCGTCGATGGTCTTCCTGAGCGGCGTCGGACTCGTCTACGCGGCGACCGGGACGCTGAACCTCGCCCAACTCGTCCACCGGCTCGACGCCCTCCCCGCCGACCTGCGGCTCGCCCTGCAACTCGTGCTCCTGCTCGCGTTCGGGATCAAGGCGGCGGTCTTCCCGCTCTCCGCCTGGCTGCCGGACAGCTATCCGACCGCGCCGGCACCGGTCACCGCGGTCTTCGCCGGCCTGCTGACCAAGGTCGGCGTGTACGCGATCATCCGTACCGAGACGCTGCTCTTCCCAGGCGGCCGGACCACCGACGTACTGCTGGTGGTGGCCCTGCTGACCATGCTGGTCGGGATCCTCGGCGCGGTCGCCCAGACCGACGTCAAACGGCTGCTCTCCTTCACCCTGGTCAGCCACATCGGGTACCTGCTGTTCGGGGTGGCCCTGACCTCGGTCGCCGGCCTGGCCGGGGCGATCTTCTACGTGGTCCACCACATCACCGTCCAGACCACCCTGTTCCTGGCCGCCGGTCTGGTCGAACGGCGGGCCGGCAGCACCAACCTGGAACGGATCGGCGGGCTGGCCCGGGTGGCGCCACTGCTCGGCATCATGTTCCTGCTGCCGGCGCTGAGCCTCGCCGGCGTACCGCCGTTCTCCGGTTTCCTCGGCAAACTGGGGCTGTTGCAGGCCGGGGTCGCCGCCGGGGGTGTCCTGCCCTGGCTGCTGGTCGGCGTCGGGTCGCTGACCAGCCTGCTCACCCTCTACGCGACGACCAAGGTGTGGAGTCTGGCCTTCTGGCGGGCGCCCCGGCTGGCGGATCCGCGGACGGCGCCGGAACTGCCCCGGCTGATGGTTGGGGCCACCGCCGCGCTGGTCCTGCTCGGCCTGGCGCTGACCGTGGCCGCCGGTCCGCTCTTCGAGGTCGGCGCCGAGGCCGCCGAGGACCTGCTGCACCGTACGCCGTACGTGGACGCGGTCTTCCCGGGCGGCACCCCGTGACCGGGACGGCCGGCGACCGGGAGCCCGGGGCGCACCGGCGGCCGGCGACGGACCGGGACAGCGCGGACCGGGGCGGCACTGACCGGGACATGACCGGCTGGGGCGGCACTGACCGGGACGTGACGGACCGGGACACGGGGGGCGACCGGCGGGCCGGGGTGCGGCGGCCGGTCTGGCGTCGCGGCCGGGACCACCTGATCACCATCGCCTGGCTGGTTGTCGTCTGGAGTCTGCTCTGGGGCGAGTTCTCCTGGGGCAACCTGCTCGGCGGGGTGCTGGTCGCCGTGGTCGTACTGGTCGTCTTTCCGTTGCCCCGGGTCACCTTCGGCGGCCGGCTCCGACCGCTGGCCCTGGCCGACTTCGTCGTCTGGTTCGTCGTCGAGCTGGTGGTGGCGAGCGTGCACGTCGGCTGGCTCGCGGTACGGCCCCGTCGACAACCTCCCGGCGCCATCGTCGCGGTACGACTGCGGGTCCGCACCGACCTCAACCTGACCCTGACCGCCGAGGTGCTGTCGCTGGTCCCCGGCACCCTCATCGTCGAGGCGGACCGGGAGACCGGAACGCTCTATGTGCACGTCCTCGACGCGCACGACGACCGGACCCTGGCCGACAGCCGGGACCGGATCCTCGCCCTGGAGGCGCGACTCGTCCGGGCCATCGGCTCCGCGGCCGAACTGCGTCAGGTGTCCGTCCCGGGGCCCAGCGAACGGAGACAACCACCATGAGCGTCGTCGCTGCCGTTTTTGTCGGCCTGCTCTCGGTCGCCGCGGGGCTCGCCCTGCTCCGCGTGGTACGCGGGCCGGCCCTGCTGGACCGGGTGGTCGCGGCCGAGGTACTGATCTCGATCATCATCGGCGCGCTCGGCGCGGAGGCGGCGGTCAACCGGCACGCCACCACCCTGCCGATCCTGATCGCCCTCGCCATGCTGGGTTTTGTCGGCTCGGTCGCCCTGGTCCGGTTCACCGTCGGGGAGGAGGCGTGACCGGCGGCGACGTCCTGGACGTCGCCGTCGCGGTGTGCCTGATCGTCGGCGGGCTGCTCAGCCTGGTCGCCGGGGTCGGACTGATCCGGTTCCCGGACGTGATCTCCCGGATGCACGCGGCCACCAAACCCCAGGTGCTCGGGGTGCTGTTCATCCTGCTCGCCCAGGCGGTGAGTCTGCGCAACGGCGCCGACCTGGCCACCCTGGTGCTCGTCGGGGCGTTCCAGTTGGCCACCGCGCCACTCACCGCGCAGATGATCGGCCGGGCGGCGTACCGGACCGGGCGGGTGCGCCGTGACCTGCTCGTCGTCGACGAACTGGCCGACCGGGACACCGACCCGGGGCCGACGGGCTGAGTCCGGCCGGCGCCCATACTGGGGCTCATGTCTGCACCGTCGTCGCGTCGGGCCGGGATGCTTTACCGACTCCGGACCACCAACCCGTACGTCGTCGACGGGGCGCTGGCCGCCGCCGTCGCCGTACCGCTGTCGGTGCCGTTCGTCACCTCGCCGCCGGGGCACGTCACCCCGCTCGGTGTCGTGCTGAACGTGGCGTCGGTGGTGCCCCTGGTCTGGCGGCGGCGGGCGCCGTTCGCCGTGGCGGCGCTGGTGTTCGTCTTCGCCGGGCTGGTCTCGCTGCACCACCGGCCGGGGCAGATGCTGCAGTACAGCGGCCTGGTGGCGATCTACACCATCGCCGACCTGGGGCGGCCGTGGCAGCGCCGGACGTTCCTCTGGATCATCCTGCTCACCTTTCCGCCGGCCTCGTTCCTGTTGAAGGGCAACACCCTCGCCGAGTTCATGTTCACCATGCTGCTGCCGCTGACCGCGTACCTGCTCGGCACGCTGGCCCGGACGAACCGCGCCCGGATCGAGGCGGTGGCGCAGCGGGCGGCGGAGCTGGAGCGCGGACGGGAGGCGGACGCCGCTCGGGCGGTGGCGGAGGAGCGGAACCGGATCGCCCGGGACATGCACGACGTGCTCGCGCACGCGGTGAGCGTGATGGTCGTGCAGGCCGAGGCGGGGCCGGTGCTGATGCGTGGCGATCCGCGGCGGGCCGAACGGGCCTTCGACGTGATCGCCGAGGCCGGCCGGTCGGCGATGGAGGAGCTGTCCAGGACCCTGGGCGTGCTCAGGTCGGAGACCGACGTCGGTGTGCGGGTGCCGCCGCCGACGGTGGCTGGGATACCGGCACTCGTGGACCAGGTGCGTGGCGCCGGCCTACCGGTCGACCTGACCGTGGTCGGCACCGTACGGCCACTGCCGGCCGGTGCCGAGGCCGCCGGATACCGCATCGTGCAGGAGGCGTTGACCAACACGCTGAAACACGCGGAAGCCAGGTCGGCTGCGGTACGTCTGGACTGGACCGAGAACGAGCTTGTCGTCACCGTCACCGACGACGGATCCGGTCAGCCCAGGGGTGTCGGCGACGGGGCCGGTCACACCGGGCTTCCCGCCCCCCGGGGCGGGCACGGGCTGGCCGGGATCCGGCAACGCGCCGAGGCCTGTGGCGGTACCGCCGACGCCGGGCCGGGCGAGACCGGCTTCCGGGTCTCCGCCCGACTGCCGCTGGGCGGGGGCGGCCGGTGACGGGGGCACCGGAGGGCGGACCAACCTTGAGCGTGCCGGGCGGCGGGGCGATCCGGGTGGTCCTCGCCGACGACCAGGAACTCGTCCGCAGCGGGTTCGCGGCGATCCTCGACGCGCAGCCGGACATCACCGTGGTGGCCGAGGCGGCCGACGGAGTCGAGGCGGTCGAGCGGATCCGCTGGCACCGGCCCGAGGTGGCACTGCTCGACGTCCGGATGCCGACCATGGACGGGATCGAGGCGGCCCGGATCGTCTGCGCCGAGACCCGGACCCGGGTGGTGATGCTGACCACCTTCGACCGGGACGACTACGTCTACGACGCGCTCTACGCGGGAGCGAGCGGCTTCCTGCTGAAGAGCGTGCGCCGCGACGACCTGGTGCACGCGGTGCGGGTGGTGGCGGCCGGGGCCGCACTGCTCGCTCCGACGGTGACCGGCCGACTGATCGCCGACCTGATCCGACACCGGCCGCGACAGCAGGGTCCGTCGGCCGAGCGGCTGGCCGGGCTCACCGGACGGGAGCGGGAGACACTGCGGCTGCTCGGACGGGGACTTTCCAACGCGGAGATCGCGGCGGCCATGACCGTCAGCGAACACACGGTGAAGACCCACGTCAGCAACGTGCTCGCGAAGCTGCATCTGCGGGACCGGGTGCAGGCGGTCATCGTCGCGTACGAGACGGGGCTGGTCGGGTCGCGGTGAGCCGGGCGGGGGCTGCCGCCCGGCTCCGTCGTACGGGGGAGACGGGGTCGGGAGTTCCCCCGGCGCGGCGATCCGGGACGGACCGGAAAACCCGAGGATCGGGAGCCAGACACCCGATGTGAGGAGTTTCCGTGAAGTACTGCTATCTCGCCGCGCCCGTGCTGCTGTTGGGCTACGGCCTGGCCCGGATGATCGACGGGATCGACGGCAGCCGTGGCCCCGGACCGGCCTGGACCATCGGCCACCTGCTGTACCTGATCTCGCTCGGGTTGTTCGGCGTGGTGCTGGTCGGGCTGCGGAACGCCCTGCCCCGGTACCGGGCCGCCGGCACCGTGGCGGTGGTCGCCGGGGCGGTGGGGCTGGTCGCGTTCGTCCGGGTCGTGGTGGTCGACATCGTCGTCGGGCTGCAGGCGGTCGACCGGGCCGGGATGAACGAGCTCTTCCGGCAGTACGAGCGCTCTCCCGGCTTCCTGCCCAGCGGCCTGGTCGGCGCGCTCGACACGATCGGTCCGGTCCTCTTCCCGGGCTCGATGATCCTGCTGACCGTGCTCGCCGCCACCGTCGCGCCGCGACGCCTCCGGTGGTGGAGCCCGGTACTGACGGTCGTCGGCTTCGCCCTGATCGTGGTGGATCTGGACCTGCTGCCGCTCGGCGCGGTGGCCCTGGTCTGCGCGCTGCTGCCGATGACCGTCGCGTCGGCCGAGCGTTGGCCGGTGGTGGCCGTGGCGGGCCGGCGGTAGCTGACCGGACCCTCCGATGAGGAGGGCCGGGGCGGGTACCGGACAGGGCCCGGGTCGCGGCCCGCGCCTTGCCGGGTGGGGCAGGGCCGGGGTAGCGGCCTGTACCTCCCTGGTCGGGCCGGCTCCCGCCAGCTGCCGAGCATCGCCCGGCCGTCCTCGGTCCGGGCGACCGGCCCGCCGGGTGGTGGGGGTGGCGTCCGCGCCGTCATGTCAGGGACGAACTCGGCTTCGTTCCTTACTGAGCGGCCGCTGTCGGTAATCCGACCGATGCTCAGGCGGGTTCGGTACGATGGTCGGGTGATCGACTCAACTGCCCAGGAGGGCAGCTGTAGCCAGCCGGGTCGGACCCGGCACCCATCGCACCAGTCGCGGCAGCGGGGAGCGCTGAGCCGCCCGTGCTGATCGCGCTCGGTCTCCTTCTGATCATCGTGCTCACCGTGGCGACGGGCTACTTCGTCGCCCAGGAATTCGGCTATGTCGCCGTGGACCGGGGCAAACTCCGCCAACTCGCCGAAGACGGGGACGTCGCCGCCCAACGGGCCCTCACCGTCACCGGACGACTCTCCTTCATGCTCTCCGGCGCCCAGCTCGGCATCACCGTCACCGCCCTGCTCGTCGGTTACGTCGCCGAGCCGTACCTCGGCGACGGGCTCGCCGACCTGCTCGGCGTGGCGGGTGTCTCGCCCGCGGTCAGCACACCGGTGTCGGTCGTGCTGGCCCTGGTGATCGCCACCGTCGTACAGATGGTCTTCGGCGAGCTGGCCCCGAAGAACCTCGCCATCGTCCGGGCCGAACCGCTGGCCCGGGCGCTGGCCCGGTCCACCCTGATCTACCTCACCGTCGCCGGCCCGGTGATCCGGCTCTTCGACGCCGCCGCCACCCGGCTGCTGCGCCGGATCGGCATCGAACCGGTGGAGGAACTGCCCAGCGGGGCGACGCCCGAGGACCTGGAGCAGATCATCGCCGAGTCGCGCGAGGAGGGGCACCTGGACGTCGAGATGTCTACTCTGCTCGACCGGGGGCTCGACTTCCGGCAGCTCACCGCCGCCGAGGCGATGGTGCCCCGGGTCGACGTGTACACCGTCCGGGCCGACGAGCCGCTGAGTCGGCTGGTGGAGATGCTGGACACCGGCCACTCCCGCTTCCCGGTCCGGGGTGCCGAGGGGGTGGACGACGTCGTCGGCGTGGTCGGCATCGCGGACGTGCTCGGCGTACCGCCGGCGGAGCGGGCCAGCACCCCGGTCGAAGCGGTTGCCGTACCACCGCTGCTGGTGCCGGCGACCCTGCCGCTGCCGACCGTACTGGACCGGCTGCGCGCCGGGCACCGCCAGCTCGCCTGCGTGGTCGACGAGTACGGCGGGTTCGCCGGGGTGATCACCCTGGAGGACATCGCCGAGGAACTGGTCGGGCCGATCCGGGACGAGGACGACCCGCCCGAACGGGCCCCGATCCGGCAGGCCGACGGTTCCTGGGTGGTACCGGCACGGTGGCGCATCGACGAGGTCGCCGACAGCACCGGCATCACCCTGCCGGAGGCGCCCGAGTACGACACCCTCTCCGGGCTGGTGATGCGGGAACTGGGCCGGGTGCCCGAGGTGGGCGACCGGCTGGAGATCCGGCTCTCCCAGGACGGCGACACCGATCCGGAGCACACCCTGCCCCGGGCCCACGTCGAGGTGCTCGCCGTCGACCGGCACGTCGCCGATTCCGTACGACTGCGGGTGCTGGCATGAGCGAGCGAATCGGCAGGTTCAGGGTTCAGGCTCATGACGGCACGGAGCGCAGCGGGGTGACGGCATGAGCGCCACCTGGGCACTGCTGATCTCCGTGTTGCTGCTGGCGCTCAACGGGTTCTTCGTGGCCGCCGAGTTCGCCCTACTGGCCAGCAAGCGCTACCGGCTGGAACAGGCGGCTGCCTCCGGGGGGCGGGCCGCCCGGGCGGCGTTGGACGGGGTCCGGGAGCTGACCCTGATGCTGGCCGGCGCCCAGCTCGGCATCACCGTCTGCACGCTGGGGCTCGGCGCGCTCGCCGAGCCGGCGATCGAGCACCTGTTCAGCCCGCTGCTGCACGCGGTGGGCCTGCCGACCACGGCCAGCCACGTGATCGCACTGCTCGTCGCGCTCGCCGTGGTCACCTTCCTGCACCTGGTGGTCGGGGAGATGGCGCCGAAGTCGTGGGCGATCACCGATCCGGAGCGTTCGGCGCTGTTGCTCGCGTTGCCGTTCCGGGCCTTCGCCCGGGTGGCCCGGCCGGTGCTGGCCGCGCTCAACGGGCTGGCCAACCTCACCCTGCGGCTCGCCCGGGTACGCCCCGAGGAGCAGCTGGCGCACGCGCACGGGCCCGAGGAACTGCGGATGCTGCTGCAGCAGTCGCGTGAGCACGGGCTGCTCGCCGCCGACCAGCACGAGATGCTGACCAGCATGCTCCAGCTCCAGGCCACCACGGTGGCGCAGGTGATGGAGCCGGTGGAGCAGATCGTGTCGGTCCGGATCGACGACCCCGCCGAGCGGATCGAACAGGTCTGCCGGACCAGCGGGCGGTCCCGGCTGGCCGTACTCGACCGGCCGGGTGAGGTGGCCGGGGTGGTGCACGTCCGCGAGGCGGTGCGGGTCACCACCGCCGGTCGGGAGGCGACGGCCCGGGAGCTGATGAGCGTGCCGTTCATCCTTCCGGCGACCGCGACGGTCACCGAGGCGGTCGCCGCGATGCGTGCCGACCAGGCGCAGCTCGCCCTGGTCAGCGACAACGTCGAGACCGGCCGGCCGATCGGCTTCGTCGCCCTGGAGGACCTGCTGGAGGAGGTCATCGGGGAGTTCGACGACGAGACCGACCCGGTGCCCCGGGGCCGCCGGCTCCGCTGACCGTGCCAGGCACCGCCGTCTGACGCCGCCCGTCCGGGACATCCCGGTCGGGCGGCGTCCGTTCCGGCCCGGAGTGGGCACCCGGGTTTCCGGTCCGTCGGCGTGGGAAGGACCGGCCGGTGGGTTTCGGGAGGTTGCTGCCCGGCGCGGGGCTGACCGTGCGGACCGTGTTGCCCAATCCGAGCACCCGGCCGGGGCTGACCCTGCCGGGCCGGGTCACCCTCGTCGCCGGCCGGTCCCCGGCCACCGTCGAGCAGCTCGCCCTGAGCCTGGTCGGTCGGGTCGAGCCGGCCGACGGTTCCGCCGAGTACGTACTGACGGAGTTCCACCGGGTGCTCGCCAGCGGGGCGTTCGTCCTGGCCGCCGACGAGCGGCGGGGTCTGGACGTCCGGGTGCCGGTCCCGTGGGAGACCCCGGTGACGGTGATCAACGGGCACGTCTACCTCAACCTGCGGGTGGCGCTGCGGGCCGAGGTGGCGGTCAGCCCGCTGCTCGACCGTGGCGACCTGCGCCCGGTGTACGTGCACCCGCTGCCCGCCCAGGAGGGGGTGCTCGCGGCCCTGGCCGAGCTCGGCTTCCAACTCCGTCAGGTCGGGCTGCTCGCGGGTCGACTGCCCGGGGTCGACCAGCGGCTGCCGTTCCACCAGCGGATCGGCTTCTGGGTGGCGCCGCTGTACGGCGGCCCGTTCAACGAACTGGAGGTGACCTTTCTCGCCGACCCGTCCGGGGTCGAGGTGATCTTCACTCTCGATCGCCGGATCGCGATCGCCGGTGCCGGTCACGCCAGCATCAGCCGGTTCCGGGTCGGGCACACCGGCGCGGCCGACCTCGACTGGCTCAACGTCGTGGACGGCTGGCTCCGGTACGCGGTGGCCCGGCACACCGCGACCGGTACGGCCGCCGCCGGTTATCCGGTGCGGGCCGCGCCCCGCCGATCCGGGGGTCGGGTCCGTCCGTCGGCCCGGGAGCAGACCCATCCCGGCCCGTCCGGCACGGACACTCCGGACAGTTCGCCGTCCGCCCCGGAGCCGCAGGGCCCGGCGGGTCCGTCGACGCCCGGCGGCACCGACCCCGGTCGGGGGCTGCGGCAGACCTCGGGCGGTGAGGGTGGCATCGGCGGCGGCGGTGGCGGCAGCGGAACCTGAAAGGAAGGGCCCCTTCCTATCGCTTTCTGTATAGAGCCTGTTTCTGAACCTGGTGTTGGGGTTTGTGGTAGGTCATGTGGGCTTGTCGTCGGCTCATCTGGATGATGGCGGCCCAGTAGACGATGGCTTCGTGGTGGTCGGGTAGGCGTTCGTAGTCGCGGGCGCAGCGGCGTCGGCGGCTGATCCAGGCGAACGTCCGCTCGACCACCCATCGTCGGGGCACGACCTGGAAGCCCTTGCCTTTGCTGGGTTCGGTGGCGATCTCGATGGTGATGCCGAGGTTGTCTCGTGTCCGGGTGACGAGGTCGCCTCGGTAGGCCTTGTCGGCCCAGAGGTGGCGGACACCCACTGCGGCGGCGGTGTGCAGCAGGGGTGACGCCCCGTCGCGGTCGTGGGTGTCGGCGGCGGTGACGTGGACGGCGATGAGTAGGCCGAGGGTGTCGACGAGGATGTGTCGTTTCCGTCCGTTGACCCGTTTGTGGGGGTCGAAGCCGCTGGTCGTCTTCGGCACGGTGGCCTCGGCGGTCTCGGACACGGACTGGGCGTCGATACAACCCGCGGTGGGGTCGGGTTGGCGGCCATGAGCCACCCGTAGGGCGGCGCGCAGACGGCCCGTCAGTTCGATCACCGTCAGGTTGTCACTCCATCGGGCGTGGAAGCCGTAGACCGTGGCCCAGGGTGGGAAGTCCACCGGCAGGGCCCGCCACTTCACCCCGTTGTCGACGAGGTAGAAGATCGCGTCGATGATCGCCCGGCGGTGGTGACGTTCCGGCCGGCCGCCGCTGGGCCGTCGACACGCGGGCTCGGGTAGCAGCCCGGCGAGGATCTCCCACTGGGCGTC
>NZ_JAZGQK010000048.1:0-40437 GCF_036422035.1 Plantactinospora sonchi | reverse complement strand
CGTCGCGGAGGATGACGACGGCGTCCCGGACCCCCGGATGCCCCGCCAACACCGCCCCGATCTCCCCCAACTCCACCCGATAACCACGAATCTTCACCTGATCATCAGCACGACCCAAAAACTCCAACCCACCATCAGCCCGCCACCGCGCCACATCCCCCGACCGATACAACCGACCCGAACCACCAAACGGATCCGGCACAAACCGCTCCGCCGTCAACCCCGCACGATTCAAATAACCCCGAGCAACCCCCGCACCACCAACAAAAATCTCACCCGGAACCCCCACCGGCACCGGATGCCCCCAACCATCCAACAAATAAACAGCCAAATCATCCAACGGCACACCCACACGATTCGGCGCACCAGAAACAAAATCCTCCGCCGACAACTCGTAAAACGTCGAATGAACCGTCGTCTCAGTAATCCCATACATATTCACCAAACGAGGCCGACCAAGCCCGAACCGCTCCACCCACGGAACCAGCTCACCAACCTCCAACCGCTCACCCGCAAACACCACCACCCGCAGACACAACCCATCCAAACGCCGATCACCATCAGCCGCCAACCCCACCAACGACCGAAACGCCGACGGCGTCTGATTCAACACCGTCACCCGATGCTCAACCAACAAATCAACAAACTCATCAGGAGAACGCGCCACCGAACCCGGCACCACCACCAACCGGCCCCCATGCAACAACGCACCCCACAACTCCCACACCGACACATCAAACGCATACGAATGAAACAACGGCCACACATCATCAGCCGAAAACCCGTAATACCTGTCCGCCACCGACAACAACCGCACCACATTCGCGTGCGACAGACACACACCCTTCGGCCGACCCGTCGAACCAGACGTATAAATCACATAAATCAAATCACCAGACCCACCCGCAACCACCGGATTCGACACCGGCAACCCAGCCAACACCGACACATCCCGATCCACCACCAACGACGGACCCGACCACACCGAACCCAACACCGACACCAACAACGACGACGTCACCACCACCGACACCGACGCATCAGCCACCATGAAACCCAAACGCTCCACAGGCTGCGCCGGATCCAACGGCAAATAACCCGCCCCCGACTTCAACACACCCAACAACACCGGAACCAGATCAACACCACGCTCCAAACACACCCCCACCACAGACTCCGGCCCCACACCCACACCACGCAACCAATGAGCAACCCGATTCGCCCGCTCATTCACCTCCCCATACGACAACTCCACACCACCACACACCACCGCCACCGCACCCGGCGACCGCACCACCTGCGCCTCAAACAACTCATGCACCCGCGCCGTGACGGGTACGGTGCGGACCGGCGGGCGGGTCAGCAGCGCCAGCTCGTCCTCGCCCAGCAGCGCCAGCTCGGAGACCGGCGTCTCCGGACGCTCCGCCACCCCGGTCAGCAGCCGCGTCAGATGCCCGGCCAGTCGGGAGACGGTCGCCGGGTCGAACAGCGCGGTCGCGTACTCGAGGTGGCCGCGCAACGCTCCGCCGGGCAGCTCGTCGAAGAGCGCGGTGAGGTCGAACCGGGACACCGTCGAGGCCGCCGACAGCGGCTCCACCGCCAGCCCCGACAGCTCGAACGCCTGCGCCCGGGCCTCCTGCACGGTCAGCGCGACCTGGAACAGCGGCGTCCGGGACATGTCCCGCTCCGGCTGCAACTCGTCCACCAGCCGGGCGAACGGCACCTCCTGGTGGTCGAACGCGCCGAGCACCGCCTCCCGGGTCCGGCCGAGCAGGTCGACGAAGGTCGGGTCACCCGACCACGCGGTCCGCACCACCAGACTGTTGATCCCGTACCCGACCAGGTCCCGCAGTTCGGGGCGGGACCGACCGGAGACCATGGTGCCGACCGGCACGTCGGTCTGCCCGGTGTACCGGGACAGCAGCGCCTGGAAGGCGGTCATCAGCACCATGAACAGGGTGGCGTCATGCCGGGACGCCAGCTCGCGCAGCCGCCCGGCGAGACCCTCCGGCAGGTCGAACGAGTGCACCGCGCCACGCCAGTCCCGGACCGCCGGCCGGGCCCGGTCGGCCGGCACCTCCAGCGGAGTCAGCCCGGACAGCCGGGTACGCCAGTAGTCCAGGTGCCGGTCGTCCCGGGCCCGTTCCCAGGCCGCGTAGTCGGCGTACTGGATGGGCAGCGGCGGCAGCGACCCGCCGGCGTACAGCTGGGCCAGCTCCCGACCGACGACCCCGAGCGACCAGGCGTCGCAGGCGATGTGGTGGAAGACGAGGACCAGCACGTGGTCGTCGTCGGCCAGCCGCAGCAGACTGGCCCGCACCGGCCACTCGACGGCCAGGTCGAAGGCGGTGCCGCAGTCCCGCTCGACGAGCCGGTACGCCGCCTCCTCCCGCTGCTCGGCGGTGTCGCCCGGCACCTCGACCACCTCGAGGTCGACCGGCCGGAACTCGTCGATCACCTGGACCGGCGTCTCGTCGGCACCCCGGCCGCTGAGCGTGTACCGGGTACGCAGGATCTCGTGCCGGGCCAGCAGCGCCTGCCAGGCCGTGTCGAGCCGGTCGACAGCGAGCGGACCACGCAGCCGGAGGGCGAGCGGAACCAGGTACTCCGGGCTGCCCGTCTCCAGCCGGTTGAGGAACCACATCTGCTGCTGCCCGTACGACAGCGGCAGCGCGCCCGACCGGTCCGCCCGGCCGATCGTCGCCCGCCGGCCGCCGCCGGACCGACCGGCGAGTCGGGCCCTGAGCAGTTCCTCCCGGGCCGCCGCGAGTCCCGGGCCGTCCCCGGTGCGTGCGGCATCCGGCTCGTTCGCCGTGGTCACCGCGTCGATGTCCCCTGTGGTCATGCCTGCTTCCCCTCCTGCCGCGACGGGTGCTGCGCGGCCGACACCTCGGCGTCCGACAGCTCCGCGATCTGCGCTCTGATCAGCTCTTCGACCGCCGTGCCGAGCTGCGCCACGCTCGGCCGCTCGAACACCGTCCGCACGGTCAGCTCCACGTCGAACTCCTCCTGCAGCCAGGAGGCCAGCCGGACGGCGAGGATGGAGTCCCCGCCGCGGGCAAAGAAGTTGTCGTGCACACCCACCCCGGTGACCCGGAGCAGCTCGGTCCAGCCGGCGGCGATCCGCTCCTCCACCGGGTTGCGCGGTGGCACGTGGTCGGCGTCGGCGCCGACCGCGGCCCCGTCCGGGTCGGGCAACGCCCGCCGGTCGAGTTTGCCGTTCACGGTCAGCGGGATCCGGTCCAGCGGCACGAACGCCGCCGGCACCATGTAGTCCGGGAGTGCGGCGGCGAGCCGCTCACGCAACCCGCTCAGGGTCGGCAGGTCGCCGTCCGGGACGAAGTAGCCGACCAGTCGGGTGTCGTCGGTCAGCACCACGACCGCCTCGCGGACCGCCGGGTGCTCGGCGAGCGCCGCCTCGATCTCGCCCAGCTCCACCCGGTAGCCCCGGATCTTGACCTGGTGGTCGGCCCGGCCGACGAAGTCCAGCGTGCCGTCCGGGCGGCGTCGGGCCAGGTCGCCGCTGCGGTACAGCCGGCCCGCCCCGACCGGGTCCGGCGCGTCACCCGGGTAGGGATCCGCGACGAACCGTTGCGCGGTCAGCTCCGGGCGGCGCAGGTAGCCCCGGGCCACCCCCGCGCCGCCGACGTGGATCTCGCCGGGAACACCGACCGGGACCGGCCGGCCGGACTCGTCCAGCAGCACCACCCGCAGGTCGGGCAGCGGCACCCCGATCGGGCTGACCAGGGGCGTCTCCAGGTCCGCCGGGGTGAGCCGGTGGTAGGTGACGTGCACCGTGGTCTCCGTGATGCCGTACATGTTGACCAGTTCGGGGCGGTCCAGCCCGAACCGCCGCGCCCAGGGCAGCAGGTCGCCGACCTCCAGCCGCTCACCGCCGAAGACCACCGTCCGCACCGCCAGACGGTCCAACCGGGGGTCACCGTCGCGGGCCAGTCCGACCAGCGCCCGGAACGCCGACGGGGTCTGGTTCAACACCGTCACCCGCTGGTCCACGAGCAGGTCGACGAAGGCGGCCGGGTCGCGGGTCACCTCCCGGGGTACGACCACCAGCCGACCGCCGTAGATCAGCGCGCCCCAGAGCTCCCAGACCGAGAAGTCGAAGGCGTACGAGTGGAACAGCGTCCAGACGTCCCGGTGGTCGAAGCCGAACGCCGGCTCGGTCACGGTGAAGAGCCGCAGCACGTTGGCGTGGCTGAGACAGACGCCCTTCGGCCGGCCGGTCGAGCCGGAGGTGTAGATGACGTAGACCAGGTTGTCCGGGGTGACCCCGGTGTCGGGGTTCTGCTCCGAACAGCGGGCCAGCACCTCGGCGTCCCGGTCCAGCAGCACCAGCGTGTCCGGGGCCGCCACGGCCAACCGGTCCAGCTGGTCGCCGCGGCTGACCACCACCCGGGCCCCGGCGTCCTGGACCAGGTAGCCGGTCCGGTCCGCCGGTTGGGCCGGATCCAGCGGCAGGTAGCCGGCGCCCGCCTTGAGCACACCCAACAGGGTCGGCACCAGGTCGGGTCCCCGCTCCAGGCAGACCCCGACCAGGCTCTCCGGGCCCACCCCGAGCGACCGCAGGTGGTGGGCGAGGCGGTTGGCCCGGGCGTTCAGTTCGGCGTACGTCAGCGACTCCCCGTCGGCGACCACCGCGACCGCGTCCGGGGTCCGCGCCGCCCGCTCCGCGAACACCTCGTGCAGGCAGCGCTCCGGGGTCGTGGCGGGCCGCACCGGTGGGGCGAGCAGCACGGCCCGCTCCGCGTCGGTCAGCAGGTCCAGTTCGGTCAGCGGAGTGCCGGGGGCGGCGGTCACCCGTTCCAGCAGCCGGACGAAGTGGTCCGCGATCCGCTCGACCGTGGACCGGTCGAACAGCGCCTGCGAGTACTCGAACGCCCCGGTGAGCGAGTCGTCCGGGTGCCGCTTCAGGTACAGCGCGAGGTCGGTCTTGGCGATCCGCCAGGACGTCAGGAACGCGTCCAGGTCGCCGTCGGCGGTCCGGGTCGTGGTCAGCTCGTCGTCGTGCAGGTCGAAGGCGACCTGGTACAGCGGGGTGCGGGACAGGTCCCGGTCCGGCTGCAGCTCGTCGACCAGCCGCTCGAACGGCGCCTCCTGGTGCGCGAAGGCCGACCGGGCGGTCTGGCGTACCCGGGCCAGCGCCTCAAGGTACGTCGGGTCGCCCGCCAGCCGGCAGCGCAGCACCAGGTTGTTGAGGAAGAAGCCGACCACCTCGGCGACCTCCGGCCGGGTCCGGCCCGCCACCGGCGAGCCGACCGCGATGTCGTGCTGCCCGGTGTACCGCCGCAGCAGCGCGGCGAACGCGGTGAGCAGCGTGACGAACCGGGTCGCCCCGTGCGCCCGGCCCAGTTCGGTCAGTGCCTTCGCCAGTCGCGCCGGCACGGTGAACGGCACGAACGCGCCGGCCGGGTCGCGCCGGGACGGACGGGGCCGGTCGGTGGGCAGCTCCAGCGGCACGATGCCGGCCAGCTCGGTACGCCAGTACGCCAGCTCGTCGGCGAGTACCGGCCCGCTGAGCCGGGCGCGCTGCCAGGCCGCGAAGTCGGCGTACTGCACCGGCAGGTCGGGCAGTTCCGGTGGCCGGCCGGCGCGCAGTGCGTCGACGACCTCGCGCAGCTCCCGGTCCAGGATCACCGAGGACCAGCCGTCGCAGGCGATGTGGTGGATGGTGACCAACAGCGCCTGTTCGGTGTCGGACACCTTCGCCAGCAGTGCCCGCCACAGCGGCCCCCGGGCCAGGTCGAAGCCACGGCCGAACTGTCGGCCGAACCACTCGGCCAGGTCGCCGCCGGTCGCGTCGACCACGGTCAACTCGATCGGCGTCGGCTCGGCCACCACCTGGCGGGGTTGACCGCCCTCGTCCGGGTAGCGGGTGCGCAGCGCCTCGTGCCGGGCGCCGAGCACGTCCAGGGCGCGGCCGACCAGTTCCGGGTCCAGGTCCGCCGGCAGTCGGACGAAGAGCGGCGTCACCCACTCCGGGCTGCCCGGTTGCAGACGGTCCAGGAACCACTGCCGGTGCTGGCCGAACGAGAGCGGCAGTTCGCCGTCGCGGGACACCGGCACGACCGGTGGCCCGGCCGGCTCGGACCGGGTCAGCAGCAGTGCCTGTCGGTCCACCGTGGAGGCGGTGAACAGCTCCGGCAGCGGCAGGTCCAGCCCGGTGGCGGCGCGGAGCCGGGCCAGTAGCCGGGTCAGCAGCAGTGACGAGCCGCCGAGCTGGAAGAAGTCGTCGTGTGCGCCGATCCGGTCCACGTCCAGCAGCGACGACCAGGCCGCCGCCACGGTCCGTTCGGCGTCGTCCCGGGGCGCCAGGTACGGCGGACGCACGTCGGTGTCCCCGAGCACCGGGGGAAGCGCCGCCCGGTCCACCTTGCCGCTGGTGGTCAGCGGGAACTCGGCCAGCGGGACGAGGACACCCGGGATCATCGCCTCCGGCAGCCGCTCCCGCAGGAAGTCACGCAACCCCGCCGGTACGTCGCCGAGCAGGTAGCCGACGAGGCGGTAACCGCCGGAGGCGTCCGGCACGGCGGTGACCACCGCGCCCCGGACCGACGGGTGGCTGGCCAGTGCCGCCTCCACCTCGCCCGGCTCGACCCGTACCCCGTTGACCTTGATCTGGTGGTCGCGCCGGCCGACGTACTCCACGGTGCCGTCGGCACGCCAGCGGACCAGGTCGCCGGTGCGGTAGAGCCGGGATCCGGGCGGCCCGTACGGGTCGGGCACGAACCGTTCGGCGGTCAGGTCCGGCCGGCCGAGGTAACCGTGCCCGAGGCCGACGCCGCCGGCGTACAGCTCGCCGATCACCCCGATCGGCACCGGCTCACCGGCCTCGTCCAGCACCAGCACCCGCAGGTTGTCGATGGGGCGGCCGATCGGTACCGGACCGGTGGACTGTGCCGGGTCGAACTGCTGCGCGGTCACGTCGATCGCACACTCGGTCGGCCCGTAGGTGTTCCACACCTCCGGTTTGATCCGTTCCAGCAGCCGCTGGCAGAGCTCGGCGTGCAGCGGCTCGCCGGCCGAGAAGAGCAGCCGCAGTGCCCGGCAGCCGGCCAGCGCCGGCTCCTGCACCAGCAGCCGCAGCACCGACGGCACCACCTGCAGCACGGTCACCTCGCCGTCGGCGGCGGCCCGGGCGAGCAGCGCCGGATCACGTTCGGCCCCGGGCGGAGCCAGCACCACGGTGCCGCCGCTGACCAGCGGGGCGAAGATCTCCCAACCGGCGGCGTCGAAGCTCATCGCGGTCTTGTGCAACACCCGGTCGGCCGCGCCGAGTCCGTGCCGGCGGACCGTCCAGCCGACCCGGTTGGCGATACCGGCGTGACTGATCAGCACCCCCTTGGGGCGGCCGGTGGAGCCGGAGGTGTAGATCGCGTAGGCGACGTCGTCGCCGTGCGGATCCCTCTCCCCCGCCCCGGCCCGCGACGCGCTGTCCGCCGCCGGCCCGCCGCCCGCCGCGCTGTCGTCGACCGACCCGGCACCCACCGGCACCGGCCGTACGGTGCGTACGCCGTCGACCCCGGGACCGTCGGTGACCAGCAGCTCGGCACCGGTGTCGGCGAACACCCAGGCGGCCCGCTCGGGTGGATGCCCCGGGTCCAGCGGCACGTACGCCGCACCCGCCCGCCAGACGCCGAGGAGCGTGGTCACCAGTTCGACGCTGCGGGTGAGGCTGACGCCGACCAGTGCCCCCGGTCGGACCCCCTCGGTACGCAGCAGTTGCGCCAGCCGGTCCGCGCCCACGTCCACGTCGGCGTACGTCAGCTGGCGCGGACCGTCCACGACCGCCACGGCGTCCGGGGTGAGCCGTGCCTGGCGCGCGAACAGACGGGGAAGTGTGGCACCGGTCTGCATGGGCACAGCCTCGGCGCGCCCGCTATACCGCCCCTATATCCCCGACCCGGTGGCCGGCCGAGGCCGCCACCGGGTCGAGAGCGTCGCAACGACGGAGCGCGCGGGGTCGACGCTGCCGCACGGTCGGACGGCCGAGACGGTCGGACGGCCGAGACGGTCGGACGGCCGAGACGGTCGGACGGCCGAGACGGTCGGACCGCCGAGACGGTCGAAACGGCCCAGCGGTCGAGACGACCGAGCGGCGTGCATCGGCGCGGCGGGCAACCTCGGCCGGTGCTACTCCCGGGCGGCGACGAGTTGCACCGCCGGCCCGCGCAGCGTGTTCCGCACCGTGATCAACGCGCCGATCAGCACCAGCAGTGTGCTGGCCGCGAGCAGCGCCCCGGCCAACAGCCACGGCACCCGCGCCGGCGTCGCACCGACCAGAGTGGACAGCGCGGTGAGCAGGCCGGCCAGGTTGAGCGCGGTGGCGGCGGCGGCCAGCACCAGGCCGACCCCCACCACCAGCAACGACTCGGCGGCGACCACCCGGAGCACCTGGCGGGGCGTGGCGCCGGTCAGCCGTAGCACGGCGAACTCCCGTACCCGACCGGCCGCCGCCATGACCATGGTGTTGACGATGGCGATGCCGCTGTACAGCGCGGTGACCACCAGCATCACCGCGATACCGGCGGTGCTGCCCTGCGGTGTCCCGCCACCGCCCGCCCCGACGTAGGCACTCCGGTCGGCGACCCGGGCACCGAACTCGTCGGCGATCGCGGCGATCCGGGACCGCAGCTGTGCCGGGTCGCCGCCGGCGTCCGTCGGCACCAGCACCTCGTCGGCCAGTCCGCGGGCGGCGTGGTTCGCCGCGAGGTAGGCGTCCGGAGTGCCGATTCCGGTGGCGACCAGGCCCACCACCCGCAGCGTGGCGCGCCGCCCGTCCGGCAGCCAGAGGTCGACCGAGTCCCCGACCGGGATCTCCCAGTCGTCGGTCAACACCACCGTGCTGTCGGACAGCTCGCCGAACGTACCGTCGACCACGTCGAGCCGTACCGTGCGGGCCATCGCGGCGGGGTCGACCGCGATCGCGTCGTAGTCGCGCAGGCTCCCGCTGTCGAAGCCGTACACGGTCAGCGGCACCGGGGTGGCGGCGTCGACCCCGGTCGCCGCCGCGATCCGGTCGGCGACCACGGGACTGATCCCGGGCGTACCGTCGGGAAGCAGCACCAGGTCGGTGGCGAGCTGGCGGTCCCGCTCGCTGGTCCGGGCCTCGTCGATGGTGCCGAGCGCGCCGAGCAGCGACACCGCCAGACCGACGGTGAGCAGCACCGGCGCGGCGGTGCCGGCGGTACGGCGCACCGCGGCCAGGGTGTTCTCCCGGGCCAGCAGCCCGGTCGCGCCGGGCAGCCAGCCCAGCGGCAGGGTGACCAGCCGGGTGAACGGCGGGACGATCGCCGGGGCGAGCAACGCCACAGCGGTCACCGTGAGGATCAGGATCCAGAGGTAGATCACCGGTACCGTGGCGATCAGCGGCTGGACCCGCGCGACGAAGAGCATGCCGCCAACGGCGCAGCCGAGCAGCGCCAGCCCCCAGATCCACCGTCCCCGGGTCATCGGCCGGTCGTCCACCGCGGCCTGACGCAGCGCCTCGACCGGCGCCACCCGGCCGGCCCGACGGGACGCCGTCCACGCGGCGACGAGTGCCACCCCCAGCCCGACGACAATCGAGAAGGCCAGCGGCGCCGGCGCGGGCGAGGCCGAGAACCAGTCCGGGGCGATGCCGTCCGAGATCAGTCGGTCCGCCAGCACCGGCCCGGCCAGCGCCCCGAGCAGACAGCCGACCAGTGAACCGGCCAGACCGACCGCACCGGCCTCGGCGAGCACCATCCGGCGCACCTGGGCCGGGGTCGCACCCACGGTACGCAGCAACGCGAACTCGCCCCGCCGCTGGGCGACCACAAACGCGAACGTGGAGGCGACCACGAAGATCGCGACAAAGGCGGCGATCCCGCCGGAGACCCCCAGCAGGGTCCGGGTGTTCAGCAGCCGTTGCCGGTCCTCGGCAGCGGCCGGCTCGGCGGCCCACCGCTCGACACCGGTGAGCACCTCCGCGTCCGGCCCCACCGCACTCTCGATCGGATTCACCGGGCCGGTCGCGACGAGCGCGTCCACCGCCGGGGAGAGCCGCCGCGCCTCGGCGTCGGTGAAGAACACCGCCGACTCGAACGACACCGGTCGGGTGACCCCGGCGACCGTGTAGTCGCGGGGACCTTCGGCGGTCAGCACCCGTACCCGCTGACCGACCGTGCCGGTGCCCTCCGGAACGGCGACCTCGTCGTCGGTGCCCGGCGGGCGACCGGCGGCGAGCTGGTACGGCGCGAACGCCGCCGTCGCCCAGGGATGTCCGACCTGGTCGGCCGGGCCGCCGGCGAGCTGGGCGTAGAAGGTGCGGTCCTCGACGACCGGGCTCACCGCGGCGACCCGGGCGATCAACTCCGGCGACAGCGGGGCCGGCTCGTCCCGGCGTACCGACTGCGCGCCGCCCTCGTCGTCCTCCTCGTCGGCACCGCCGTTGCTGGCGGTGTCGCCCGACACGGTCAGCTCGGCGGGCCCGCGCACCACCACGGGAGCGGCGGCGAAACGCTGGGGTTCCCGCTGCGGCGCGGAGAGGGTGCCCGCCAGGACCAGCGCGATCGCCGAGATCATGCCGACGCCCAGGGCGATCGCGACAAAGGCACCCACCACACTGGTCCACGCGGTACGCAGCGTCGCCAGAGCCAGCCCGGTCACCGAGCCCCACCTTCCGGTCGCACGTACCGCCCACTCCCCACGCTCACCGAGCCCGTACCCGTTCGCGACTGCGGGGCTCGCAAAACCCGCTCACTCCTCGCGCTCACCGAGCCCGTACCCGTTCGCGACTGCGGGGCTCGCAAAACCCGCTCACTCCTCGCGCTCACCCGCTTCTCCCGACCTGGGACATCCGCGTCGCTATCGCCTCGGCGGTCGGCTGCGCCAACTCGCCGGCGAGCCGACCGTCGGCGAGAAAGACGACCCGGTCGGCGTACGCGGCCGCGACCGGGTCGTGGGTCACCATGATCACCGTCTGGCCGTGCCGCTGGACCGTCTCGCTGAGCAGCCGCATCACGTCCTGCCCGCTGGCGCTGTCCAACGCACCGGTCGGCTCGTCGGCGAAGACCACCGCCGGGCGGGTGATCAGCGCGCGGGCGATCGCCACCCGCTGCTGCTGCCCGCCGGAGAGTTCGGCCGGCCGGTGCCCGGCCCGCCCGTCCAGCCCCACCGCCGCCAACGCCTGCCGCACCTCGTCCCGCCCGGGTCGGCGGCCGGCGAGGCGCAGCGGCAGCGCCACGTTCTGCGCCGCGGTCAACGACGACACCAGATTGAACGACTGGAACACGAAGCCGATCAGCCGACGCCGCAGCAGTGTCAACTTCGTCTCGTCCAACCCGGTCAGGTCGGTGTCGCCGACGGTCACCCGACCGTCGGTGGGTTGGACCAGACCGGCGGCGCACTGCAGCAGGGTCGACTTGCCGGACCCGGAGGGACCCATCACGGCGGTGAAGCTTCCGCTGGGAAAGGTCCGGGTCACCCCGGCCAGGGCGACCACCTCGCTCTCCCCGCGCCCGTACGTCTTGCGCACCGCGTCCAGCCGTACCGCGTCAGCCATTGATCCGATCTCCCTCACGAATCCGCCCCGCTGGCGCCGAGTGCGAGCAGCGCGCGCAGTTCGGCGGGGTCGACAAGAGGTGCCCTGAGCACCGGTGTGTCCGGGTCGGCGGCGGCCAACCCGACAAAGCGGGTGTACGCGCCGGCGAACCGCTCGATGGTGGCCGGCTCGAACAGGTTGGCGTCGTACTTGACCACGGCGGAGAGCCCGCCGGTGCCGCTGGCGCGCAGCTCGATCAGCACGTCGAACTGGCCCTCCATCTGCGGTACGTCGAGCAGGGCGAGACGCAGGCCGGCGTACTCGATCTCGGCGCCCTCGATCTCGCCGGGCGGGACCATCGGCAGCGGTGGGTCGAGCCGGTCGGCGGCCAGCAGGGTCACCGCGACGGTGAAGACCGGTGCCGACCGGGTCGGACCGAGCAGCGCGGTGAGTGCCGGGTACGGGTAGCCGGCGTGCGCCATCCCCCGGGCGATCTCCCGGTACGCGGCCCGGGCGGTGGACCCGAAGGTGGCCTCCCGGTCGAAGCGGGCCCGCAGCACCGCCGAGTTGGCCAGGTAGCCGACGACGTCCCGCAGTTCGCGGCGGAACCGGACGCTGACCGGACAGCCGATCAGGAAGTCCGGCAGGCCGGTGTACCGGTGCAGTACCGCCTGCAGCGCCCCGAGCAGCAGCGCGAACGGGGTCACACCGCAGCCCCGGGCGGCGGCCCGCACCCGTTCGGCCAGCGCTTCGGGGAACCAGACGGTGTGCGAGGCGCCCCGGAACGCCGGCGTCGCCGGGCGGGGGTGGTCGGCGGGGAGTTCGGCGGCCGGAACGCCGGCACAGACGTCCCGCCAGTAGCGTTCCAGGACTGGTCGACGGTCGGAGTCCAGCAGGGCGCGTTCGGCGGCCACCGCCGCGTCGAAGCCGCCGCCCGGCAGCGGCGGGAGGCCGGCGTCGGATTCGTACGCCCGGAACAGGTCCCGGGCCAGCAGCCACTGTGACGTGGCGTCGCTGGCGATGTGGTGGGTGACCAGCACCAGCACCGCGTCGTCGGCCTCGGCCCGGAGCAGTACGGCGCGCAGCGGCACCTCCCGTTCCAACCGGAACGGCTCGGCGGCCACCGCGCGGGCCACGGCGACGAACTCCTCGGCCGGGGTGGACCGGACCGCCAGGCGTACCCGGTCGGCCGGGCCGATCCGCCGGACCGGCGGGCCGGCCTGGTCCACGATGGTCGAACGGAGCACGTCGTGCCGCTCGGCGACGGCGGTCAGCGCCCGGTCGAGCCGGGCCGGGTCGACGGCGGTACGGATCCGCACCGCCAGTACGACGTTGTAGGCCGCGCTCTCCGGCGCCATGCGGTAGAGGAACCAGAGCGCCTCCTGCCCCATCGACAGCCGCCGGTCACCGTCGCTGTTCATCCACTCCCCTTCGCTGGGCGCCACCGCGGCCTCGGGTGGGCGACCGTGGTCATGCGGAACCACGCGCACGGCAGGCGCGCCGGATCAGTCTGCCGGTGCCACCTATATTTCCGGTATAGGAGTGCTTTGGAGCGGTTTGTCGACAGGCGGACCCCCGACCGGTCGCTCCTGACCCGGACTGGCGGCGGCACCGGCGGTGACCAGTGCCCGCACCGCGGCGGTGACCTCCGGCCGCTGCTCCTGTCCGGCGGACCAGACCGCCCAGACCCGGCGTCGCGGCTGCTCCGGACCGGCCAGCCGGACCAGCGCCACCCCCGCCGGGCAGGGAGTGACGGCCAGCCACGGCACCGGCGCCACCCCCTGCCCGGCGGCGACCAGGGCGAGCAGCACCGAAAAATCGTCGCCGAGGTAGCGGACCCGGGCGGCGGCGCCGGAACCGACGGAGGGCATCGAGGCGTCCGGCGCGACGATCACCTCGGCCGGGTCGACGGCGGTCAGGTCGACCGCCGGCCCGGCTGCCAGCGGATGCCCGACCGGCACGGCCAGCACGACCGGCTCGTCGTAGAGCGGTGTGGCGGCCAGCTCACCGCCCATCTCCACCGGGCCGTAGCCGAAGACGACCGCGAGGTCCACGTCACCGTGCCGGAGCGCGGTCAGCGCCGGCCCGGTCTCCAACTGGGACAGCACCACCCGTACCCGGGGTGTCGCGCGGCGGAACGCGGTCAGCGCGGCCGGGACGAGCGTGCGGCAGGCGGACAGGAACGCGGCGATCCGGACCGTCCCCAGCAGGCCCTGCCGTAGGTCGACAAGGTCCTCACCGAGCCGGGCCACCCGTGCGCGCAGCGTCTGGTGGTGCGTCAGGACCAGCTGCCCGGCATCGGTGAGTGCCACCGGCCGGCGGTGCAGCAGCGGTGCGCCCGCCCACCGCTCCAGCGCGGCGACCTGCTGGGACACCGCCGACTGGGTCAGGTGCAGCCGCAGCCCGGCCTGGGTGAACGAGCCCGACTCGGCGACCACGGCGAGCGTGTCCAGCCAGGCGAGGTCGAAGGGCGCGGGCAGGGCCTGGTCGTCGCGCCAGGCGAAGGATATGGACACCCGTCGAGGTTATCCGGCCCCGCCGACGGCCCCGGACGAGCGCCCTGCCGCCGATCGCCGGAACGCCCGGCCGACCGGGGGTTCTCACCGCCCGGGCACATCTCGCACCTCGGCCGCTACCCGGGGCGAGGCGACCGGTCGCCAGGCGGCGAACAGTTCCCGGAAGTAGCCGCCGTACCGGTCGAGCAGTGACGGGTCCTGCTCCATCACGTCGAGCTCGTTGACCACGCTGAGATCGACGAAGGGACCGAGCTGGGACGGTCCCAGCACGGTGGACCGGCCGGTGAAGCGGTCGACGACCGTCGCGGTGCCGGCCAGCGTCCGCCAGGTGCGTCGGCGGTCGCAGGCGCCGTACAGGTAGACCAACGCCTCGGCGTCAGGTCCGATCAGGTCACGCAGTACGCCGCGGTCGGCCCGGTCCAGCAGGGTCGAGTCGAAACCGTCGGTGCCGTACGCGGCGTGTGTCAGGCCGGCCAACCGGAGGTCCGGGGTCGCCCCGAGCCCGGCCAGGCGGTCGCGTACCCGGCACAGGTGGGTGTAGAGGGTGCCGCCGGGATGGTCGATCGCTTCGGCACCACGCTCGCGGAGCCACGCCTGGACGTCACCGTCGCCACTCATGCGCCCGACCCTAGGCGGGGATGCCCCGGCGCGTCTCTGCCTGCTTCGTCACAGCCAGACCTTCCTGAGTCCTTTGTTGGCATACTAAACTATTGACAGCCAGGTCCGATTGATGTGAACCTCGGCGCAGGGCACCGCCGCCAGAGCCGGGCGGCCGTACGGGAGCACCGGGCAGCTCCCGCGTACTCGATCCTCAACCGACGTCTGGGGAGCACCCATGTCCGCATCCGCCCAACCCCTCAACCCCGTCCGGCGCGTCCCGACGACGCTGCTACGGATCCTCACGATCGCGGCGGCCGCGATCGTCCTGCTCGCCACCGCCCTGGTCGACACCGCCGAGGCACACGGCTCCACGATCAACCCGGCCTCCCGCAACTACGGATGTTGGAAGCGCTGGGGCAGCGACTTCCAGAACCCCCGGATGGCCACCGAGGACCCGATGTGCTGGCAGGCCTGGCAGGCCGACCCGAACGCGATGTGGAACTGGAACGGTCTCTACCGCGACGGCGTCGCCGGCAACCACCAGGCGGCGGTGCCGAACCAGCAGCTCTGCAGCGCGGGTCGGACCGGCGGCGTCCGGTACGCCGCGCTGGACAACCCGGGTGCCTGGCAGACCACCCGGGTCAGCAGCAGCTTCGGCGTCAAGGTGCACGACCAGGCCCTGCACGGCGCCGACTACTTCCGGATCTACGTCACCCGGCAGGGCTTCAACCCGCTGACCCAACGGCTGACCTGGAACGACATCGAGCTGGTCCGGGAAACCGGGCGGTACGCGCCGGGCGCCGGCACCCGGGAGAACGACCCGGTGCTCAACGGCGTCTCCAACACGATCAACGTCAGCGCGCCGGGACGGACCGGGCGGCACGTCGTCTACACGATCTGGAAGGCGAGCCACTCCGACCAGACGTACTACTGGTGCAGCGACGTGACCTTCTCCTGAGGCTCGGGCGGCAACCCGAGCCCGACCACCTCGCCGGCACCGTGGCCTGAGGTGCGGGGCAGGGGCCCTTCCTATCGGTTCCCGGACCGGAAGGACCCCTGCCCCACCTGGTCGAACACGACCATCACCGTGACCACGACGATCACCAGTCCGAGTTCGAGCACGGCGGAAACCAGGCTGCCCACCGGAACCGTGGCCAACACCACGGCGGCCGCGACCAGCGCGCTCCGGGGCGGCCGGATGCGCAGGGTATGCCGGAAGCCGGCAAGGCCGAGTAGGAAGAGCGCCACGCCGCAGGCCAGGGTGAGCGCCGCGGGCCGGCCGGCGGGTCCGCCCGGATGCCCGATCACCCCGTGGACGGCGGCCGCCGCGACGATGATGCCGAGCAGGATCGGGATGTGGGCGTAGAGGTACGCCCGCTCGGCGAGCCGGGTACGGCGGACCGGATCGGTCCCGGCCAGGGTGTGTTCGGCGGTCCTGAGTCCGGTGAAGTAGCTCCACCACAACGCGACCGGCAGCGCCAACGCCAGCACGACCATGCCGACGACCCCCGGGGTGAGGTGCGTGACCTCGACTCCCATCCCGATCGCCACGACCGACTCGCCGAGCGCCAGGATCAGCAGCAGGCCGTGCCGCTCGACGAAGTGCGGTGCCGAGATGTTGACCTGCCGGACGCCGCCGGCCCAGCTGTTCGTCGGAAAGACCTGCGACAGCACCGCCTGGACGACAAACGCCGCAGCCCAGAGCAGGTAGTTCCACGGCGGGTCGGTGAACGCGGCAGCGATGACCAACGACACCCCGCCGAGGCTGAACGGCGCCAGCCGGTAGATGGCCGCCCGGACCTCGGACCGCATGAACATCACCAGGTGCACGACGGTCGCCACCAGCAGGCCGACGGCGAAGACCAGCGAGGTGTCCCCGAAGGCACCCGGCACCCCCACCGCCGCGATCAGCGACCCGGCCATGCCGGCGAAGAGCAGCAACTTCTGGACGGTGCCGTGCGGCGGCACGTGGTTGGTCAGCCAGACGTACCCGTCGTAGAGCCACCACAGCACGCCGAAGAGCAGCAGGACCCGACCGGCGCCGTGCGGTGTCAGATCCGCCTCCAGCACCCGGGTGAGCTGGGTCAGGGTGAAGACGAAGACCAGGTCGAAGAAGATCTCCACCTGTGTCACCCGATCGGGCCTCAGGTCGCCCGAACCCTCTCGACCCCTGGCTACCATCGCAGGTCAGCCTAGTGATCCGGACACGACACAGGGGTGGAATGCTGTCTTCACGGGTACGACGGAAGGGGCGGAACCATGACCAGGGTGATCGACAAGGTGGCCTGGATCCGGATCGAGGACGGGCGGATCCTCAGCACCCGTTCCCGGGGCAAGGACGTCTACTACCTGCCCGGCGGCAAACGGGAACCGGGCGAGAGTGACGTCGAGACCCTGCTCCGTGAGGTCGAGGAGGAACTGACCGTCGCCATCGTCGCCGAGACGGCCCGGCCGGCCGGGGTCTTCGAGGCGTCGGCGCACGGTCACCCCGCCGGCGTACGGGTACGGATGACCTGCTACACCGGCGACTACCGGGGCACCCTGGCGCCGAGTTCCGAGATCGCGGAGGTGGTCTGGCTCGGGTACGCCGACCGGGACCGGGTCTCCCCCGTCGATCAGCTGATCTTCGACGAACTGCGGGCGGCCGACCGGTTGCGGTGAGCCGAGCCGGTCAGGAGGCGCGACTGGTAAGCAGGTAGTCGTCGGCCTCCGGGCTCCACTCCAACTGGACCGCGCCGCCGGTGGCGGCCGCCCGGCAGAACTGCAGGAAGCTGCGGTAGCCAAGCTTCTTCTCGCTGAACTCGGGCCGGGCCCGCCGGAGCTGGTTCTTCAACCCGGACAGGGCCACCGTGCCGTCGCCACCGGCGACGTCCAGCACCACGGTCCGCAGCAGCGCGAACGCCACCTCCCGGTCGCCGTGTTCGGGCAGGGTGACCTCGGGGTCGCCCTTGGCCGGGCCGCCCGCCAGCTCGATCACGTTGTGCTCGGCGAGATGCCGCAGAAGTTCGCCGAAGGCCCGGAAACCGTAGTCGGACTCGCTGAACGTCGGGTCCTTGCGCAGCAGGGTGCGCTTCAGGGTCGAGGCCGTCACCGCACCGCTGGAGCTGCCCTGGAGACCCGCCACGGTCTGGGCGACGAGGACGGCGAGCGCGTCGACGTCCCGGACCGGCTCCTCCGGCACCGGCTGCGGCTCCGGCTCCGCCGCCTGCCGGTCGGCACCGGCCGCCGCTCCGGCCCGGCCGCGACGGCCCCGCGCCGAGGGTACGTCCACCCCCTCCAGCCGGTCGTAGTAGAGGAACTCGTCGCAGGCCGGCGGAAGCAGGGCCGAGGTCGACTGCTCGACGCCGACCCCGATGACCCGCTTGTTGAGTTCCCGGAGCTTGTGGACCAGCGGCGTGAAGTCGCTGTCGCCGGTGCAGATCACGAACGTCGAGATGTACCCGCGCTCGAAGGCCAGTTCCACCGCGTCGACGGCCATCTTGATGTCGGCCGCGTTCTTCCGCGAGGCACCCATGCGTTGCGGTATCTCGATGAGTTCGACGTGCGAGCGGGTGAGCATCCGCCGGTCCTCGTCGAAGTACGACCAGTCGGCGTAGGCCCGGCGTACCACCACCCGCCCCCGCTCGGCGAGGGCGTCGGCGATGGGGCGGAAGTCGAAGGCCATGCCGCCGAGATGGTCACGTGCCCCCAACGCGAGGTTCTCGTAGTCGAGAAAAAGGGCGATCCGGTCTTCTTGCTCCACCGCGTCAGCCTACGCCCCGGCCGGGACGCGCCACGGCGCCCACTCGCGCCACCCGCCGGAAAGCGCCGGGGAGAGCTCCGGCCCCACCCCTACTCGAAGGAGACGTGGTCGAAGGCGTACGGGTTGGTCAGCTCGTCCCGACGCCGTCGCAGTACGTCGAGTTCGGCCGCCAACCGGTCCCGGGCCCGCAACGGAAGCGCGACGAGTTCGCGCAGCCGCAACCGCTCCCCCACCGTCATGGTGGCGAGGTCCTCGGCGAGCCGGCCCGGTTCGATGCCGCTGCTGAACCGGTGCTGCCAGATCCGGACCCGCTCGAAGAGGTACTCGCCGGGACGCACGTGCAACCAGGCCCAGCCCTCGGCCGGGCCGTCCTTCCAGTCGAGGTGCAGGCTGCGCAGGATCGGGTCGACGAGTTCCCGGTTGACGTACGCGTCGACCGCCGCCGTCTTCGCCACCGCGCCGAGGTCGTTGACGTGCCCGCTCCGGCCGTCCGGCAGCCGGCCGACGATGTCCCGGTAGTTCAACGGCGCGGCCGGGGCCAGATCGTCAGGATCGGCCGGATCCCCGGTCACCGCGTGGAAGGCGCACGCGTCGATGAGGTATTCCACGATGCGACGGGCCCGAGGTCCCGGCCGCAGCGTCGGCGACTCGATCCGCACCAGCTCCAGCCCGACCGCCTCGCAGACCGCGAGTTTCATCCGCTCGCCGCGCTGGGACTGGGCGGTCCGCGTGTCCGGGTCGACGAACTCGACCGCGAACGGCGCCACCCGGCCCCCGGGATCGGAGACCACGAAATCGAAGACGCCGCGGCTGGCCGAGTTCCACTGGTTGGCGGTGATCCCCTCCGGGCGGCGCGGCACCAGGTGGCCGAGCCGCTGGTGGGGTCGGGCGACCCGGCCGGCCCGCTCGATGACGGCGCCGTCCGTACCGCCGTCGGCCAGGTCACCCGGGAGCCCGCCGGGGTGCGTCGACGGCCTTCCGTCGCTGCCGGTCTTCGCCATCTGTCCCCTGGTCCGTCACGTCCGCCGCTCGCCGCCCGCCGCCACCGGTCGGGCGGAGGGCCTCCCCAATGTTAGGGATCGAGGGGGTACGACGTACCGCCGGTCCGGGTCCGACACCGGCGCGGACCGGGTGGGCCGACGGAAACCGGGAAGCGGTCGGGGCGGGGGTTGCCGCAGAATGATCAACCATGTCGACCCGTACCGATCAGCTGCTGGCCGAATGGGAACCGTTGCCGTACCCGGAACGGATGCGGCGGCTCGCGCCGGCCGTCGCCGCGCTGACCGCCGACGGTGTCCTCGCCACCACACTGGCCGGGTTGCGCGCCGGCGACCGTCAGCGGCGGCACCTGGCCCTGATGATGGCCCAGATCGCCCGGGACCCCGACGAGGTCGGCGCGGCGCTGGTCGACGACGACCCCGTGATCCGGGCGACGGCGCTCCGGGCGGCGCTGCGCGCCGGCTGGCTGGACGCCGCCGAGGTGACCGCGCTGCTGGCCGACGCACCGGTGCTGACCCGGCACCTGGTGTACCGGACGCTCAGCCGGCTGCCCCGGACCGGTCTCGCCGACCAGCTGGTCGACCCGGTCCGGTCCCGGTACGGCGATCCCGAGGCCGCCCGGCTGCTGCCCGGCTGTGGCGCCGAGACCGTCGAGCGGCTGCTGCCTGAACTCGAACACGCGGTCGCCAACTGGACCAACCTGGTCCGGCACCACCGCGACCCGGTGCTCCGGTACGCGATCCGTACCCTGCCGGGCCTCTCCCCCGCCGGCCGCCAGGAGTGGTGGCTGCGGTGCGGCGGCCCGCTGCTCCGGACCGCCGGCGGAACCGCGCCGCACGAGCTGCTGGACCTGCTGGACCGGTACGCCCCGGCGACGTACCTGCCGGGCGAACTCAGCTGGTACGGCGTACTCGCCGTCGCCGACCCGTACCGGGTGGTCCGGTTGCTGACCCGGCCCGAGCGGGCGCAGTGGCTGCGGCAGGTACGGCTGCCGTCCGCCCTCCTCGACCGGCTGGGCCGGCTCGACCCGGCGGACCTGACCGTGCTCGCCGACCGGCTGCGCGACAACGGCACCGCCTTCGCCCGGCTGCTGGACGCGGTGCCGCCGAGCCGGCGGGGCGCGCTGTACGACGCGGTGACGGCACCGGTGGTCAGCGACCACCAGGTCACCGACGAGGCGGTGCTGGCCGTGCTGCCGCGCCGGTGGCGGTACCGGGAGGCACGGCGGATCCTGGCCCTGCCCCGGATCAGCGACGACGAGGCCGCGACGCTGCGGTACACCGCGTTCCTGCCCTGGCCGGAGGCGGCGCCGGCGCTGACCGCCGCGACCCGGCGGGCCACCGCCGAGGACCGGGCCACCGGGTACGAACTGCTGCTGGCCGCCGCGTACCGCAGCGCCGACCCGGACGCCGTCGCCACCACGCTCGACCAGTTGCTCCGGCTGCGCAACGAGCAGGATCCGGTCCGGGCCCGGGTCCTGCTGGCCCTGGCCGGACTGGCCCGGCCGCTCACCGCCGCCTCGGTCGGGACCCTGGAGCGGATCGTCACCGACACCACCGAGGCCCGGGACGCCTCCGGCGCGAGCCTGACCGCGCTGAGCACGTTCGCGGTGGCCGTACTGCGGCACCACCCGGACCAGCCGGTGCTGGCGCAGTGGTCGTGGCGGACCTTCCAGCGGCTGTTCCACGGACAGCGGGTGCCTCCGCTCGGTGCGCTCGGCACCGGACTACGCCGTGGTCAGGCACGCGACTTCTTCGACACGGTACGACCGTGGCTCACCGAGTGCGTCAACCGGGCCGAGTTCCAGCCGCTGCTGGCCGTCGCCGAGACCCTGGGCCGGCGGGCCTGGGCCCTGCCGGACCTGCAACGCCTGCTGCGCCGGGCGATCGAACCCGACGTGGTGTCGACCGACGTCCGGCGGGCCGTACCGCTCTGGTTGGCGGATCCGGCCACCCGGGCGACACGGGTCGAGGAGGTGCTCCGCGTCGACCCGTCGGCGATCGCCCTCCACCCGGTGTGGGAGGCCGTCGCCGGCCACCGTACGGACCTGCTCGACCTGGTGCTGCCCGGTCCGGTGCCGGCCGGCAGGTTCCTCAGCACCGGCCACCGGTGGACACCACCGTCGACCCGGTACGTCGACCGGTGGCTGCCGCGCCAGCAGCGGGCCCTGGTGGACCTGTTGGACCGGGTCGCCGCCGACGCCGGCTTCCCGGTGCACGTACGGGTCTCGGCGATCGTCAACGCGGCCCGGGTGCCGGAACACGGTCGGGCGGTGGTCGAGCGTCACCTCGATTCGCCGAACGTCAACCTCGCCGAGGCGGCGCTCGGGGCGCTGCCCTGGACCGACCGGCCGGCCGAGGCGCTACCGGTCCTGCTCGCCCACGCCGACACCGAGCGCGCCCGGGTCGCCACGTACGCGGCCGGCCGGGCGGTGCGGTTCGTCGCCCCGTCGCGGCTGCCGGCGGTACTCGGCGGGATCGCGACCGGTCGCGGCAAGGTGACCAGCCGCAAGGAGGCGGTCCGGCTGCTCGGCCGGTTCGGTGGGCCGCAGGCGCGGGAACCGCTGCTCGCCGCCTGGTCCAGGCCGGACCAGCACCGGGACGTCCGGTCGGCCGTGGTCTCCGCCGCGCTGTGCCGGCTCGACCTGCCGTCGAGCTGGCAGATCCTGGACGAGGTCGTCGCCGCCGGCCGTCGGGAGGAACTGCTCGCGCTGCTCGACAATCCGGCCGCGACCACCGCGCCGTCGCACCGACACCGGTACGCGGCGCTGGTCGTACGGCTCTGCCGGCATCCCGACCGGCCGGTGGCCCGGTCCGCCTGGGCCGCCCTGCCGGCCTGGGCGCCCTGGGCCCCCGACCTGGTGGACGTTGTCGTCGGGGCGGTGTCCGAACTGGACGACGAGCAGACCTGGCCGGCCGTCGCCGCCGCGTTCACCCGGCTGCTCGCCGAACCGGCCCTGCGTCGGCCCGACGGCGGTTCCGCGCTGTTCGAGGCGGCGTTGGCGGCGCTGCTCCGACTCGACGCCGCCGACACCGAGCCGGGCGTGCCGACGGCGGACCGGCCGGCCCGGCGCCGGATCGACGCCCTGGTCGACCAGATGAGCTGGTTCGCGGGGAACGCCGACCCCGAACTGGACCGGACGCCGGCCCGGGACGCCGCCCGCGCCCTCGCCGGGCACCCGGAGTACGTGCCGTCGGCGGCCCGGCTGCTCGGCCTGCTGGCCCGGCTAAAAGTCGCCGACGGCCTGGTCACCGACCTCGAGGAGCTGGCGGAGCTGGCCGCCGGGCGGCCCGTGCTGGCCGGCCGGCTCGCCGAACGGCTCGGTCACCGGGTCACCGTCGAGTTGGCGGGCCGGGACGCCGGCGTCCTGGTCGAGGCGGGCGCCCGACTCGCCGACCGGGGTGACCTCGCCTCGGGCCTCTTCGCCGTCGCCCTGGTCGGCGTCGGTGGCCGGTACGGCTGGCGTACGCCGTGGCGGGAACTGCTGCACCGGCTGCGCCGGCACCCGGTGCCGGACGTACGGACCGCCGCCCTCGACCTCGTGATGAGTTGACCGCGCCCGCCGGAAGAACGGTTGACAGGGGGCCCTTCCCGTATTGGAAGCGACAGGAAGGGCCCCTTCCTCACCGCTGGGACCAGATGACCAGGCCGAGACACATCTCGTCGCTGGTGCCCTCGCCCCAGACGACGTACCGGGGTGGCGAGTCGCGCAACTGCGGCAGGCGGGCCCGCAGCGTCGCGTCGTGCGTGCAGGTGACCCGGTAGACGTCGCCGGTCCTGACCTCGACCGGTTCGGCCAGCGGACGGATCGCCTGGTTGTCGAAGTCGTACGCGGGCACGTCGAGCAGGGTCCGGGCGCCGGGTGTGCCGGGATTGAGTTCCACCCTGACCGCCCGGCCGAGCAGGTGCATGTGGCCGCCGAGGGCGTGCACCAGGCCGGGCCGGGTGACCTGGTGGTCGCAGTGCTGGGTGCTGCCCGGCACCGGCGCCTCGCCCCGGTTGCAGGCGGCGTTGAGTTGGTCAGCCCGTCGACCGGACTCGGTGCCGAACCGCCGGTGCACGTCGCGCAGCGCGGCCGTCCGGTCGCACAGTTCCCCGGACTCGCCGGCGGCGCAGGGCAGTTCGACCGGCGCGGCCAGCAGTTCGGTGGCGAGCGGGTCGACGTCGGCCCGGCCGTCGGCCAGCCGCAGCCGGATGCCGGACTGGTCGGTGCCGGCCGTCTCGCCCGGTGCGGTCAGCAGGTTGTAGTGCACCTGCATGGCCAGTTGGCTGCCGGGCGGCATCGGGTAGCCGAGGCCCGGCGCGAGCAGCGTCTCGTTGGCGCCCGGTGCCCAGTGGGCCACCCAGGCCGCCTGGCCGACGCCGGTGTCGCCGAAGCAGGTCCAGCCCGGTCCCGGGGACTCCGCGTCGAACCGCCGTACCGACTCGACCTCGGCGGGCTCGATCCGGAAGAAGATCGCGTGGTGCACGATCTCCGCGTTCTGCGGCAGGAACTGGCTGCCGGTCAGGTACGCCGGATCGGTCAGGGCCGGGTCGACCAGGAAGCAGCGGTACTCGTCGGTACCGCCGTTCGGGGCCGCCGGGCGGTACGGCTCCGGCATGGACAGGTTGACGAAGCGCTCGCCGTCCCGCAACGGTGCGGCCGGCGGCACCTCGAACGGCTGGCCGTGACCGCCGTGCGGGCTGCTCGGGACGGGTGGGCTGGGGTCCGCCCCGGTCTGCCGGCCGGTGCCGCAGGAAGCGCTCAGGACGAGGGCGGTCAGCAGGGCCGCCGCGGTGGAGAGTCGCCGTACGCGTCGATGCACGTCTCGCATAACTGTCAGCCTCCGGTTCGAGATCCGGGCTCAACCGAATTATCCGAAGAATCTGTCGGAATGGCGACGGTGCGGGCCAGAGTTGGCACTCGCGGCGGAGCGGATAGGTTCCCGGTTGAACCTTTTCCGCGTCCCGGCCGAACTATCTGGAGTGTCGAGGTTGGTCGGCGGCGCCGGTCGGACGGAGGGGCTTTCGCGTGGGTCGCAGGGCGGTGTGGTGGACGGTCGGCATGGTCGCGGCGACCGTCGTCGGTACGGCGTTCGGGGCGACGCCCGCCTCGGCGGACGTGACGGTGACCCCGGGCCGGGCGGTGCGCGGCGAGGCGGTGAAGCTGACCTTCCGGGTGACCGAGGACCGGGCGAAGGTTCACACCACTCGGATCGAGGTACGACTGCCGGAGTCGACGCCGATCGCGGAGACGACCCCGATGTCGGTGCCGGGCTGGGCGCCCCGGGTGGCCATGCGGACCCTGGACCAGCCCCTCGACGGCGGGCATCACGGCGGGCGGACCACCGAGGTCGTCGCCGGGATCACCTGGTTCCGGGCCGAGGATGCCGCGAAGGGCGCCCCGGTCGAGTTGAGCATGTCCCTCGGTCCGCTGCCGGAGGTCGGACAGCTGGTGTTCACGGTGCTGCAGACGTACTCGGACGGTGTCGTCACCAGGTGGGACCAACCGCCGTCGGCCGACGGCGGCCGGCCGGCCCACGCCGCGCCGGTCCTCACCCTGCTGCCGGCCGACGCCGGGGCGGACCCCGGACCGCAGACCCAGGGCGCGGCACCGGCCGCCGACGAGTCGAACGGATTCGGTCCGCTGGCGGTCGGGACCGCCGCCGGACTGCTCGGCGGCGTGGCGATCACCGCCTGGGTGTTCCTGCGCCGCCGGCGGACCGACCCGGGCGGCGGGCCGTCGCCGGCCACCGCCGGCACCGGGGCGGCGCCTCCGGTCGACGCCGACAGCGGCGACCCGGCGGCGGTCGCCGGCCCGGGTCGGGCAGCCGACCCCGGCACGGTCCGCCCGGTGGCCGCCGATTACGCGACGGAACTGCCGGTCGACGCCGGCACCGGGCCGGCGTCGAGCGGGCAGGGCGGTCGGCCGTCCCGGGCGTGGCGGCTACGCGAGTGAACCGGCGGTCGGGCGCCGCCCACCGACGACGGTCGGCGGCGTCCACCCCGGCACGGCGGTGGTCACTCCTCGGTGTCCACCGCCTCGGCCTCGGCGGTCTCGCCCCGGCGCAGCACCGCCTCGGGCGGGCACAGCACGGTCACCCGGTAGGAGACGCCCAGGTTGGAGAAGATCCGACCCCGCAGGCCGAGGCAGAGCCCGACCCCCGGCTCCCCCTCGGGGTGCTCGAAGAACTCGACGACCGGTTCGGCGAGGGCACCCACCAGCCCCTGGGACCGCAGCGCGGTGTTGGCCACCTGGAGCAGGCCCACGCTGACCTGCACCTCGATGTCGTCGAGCGCGTCCAGGTCGTACCAGTGGGTGTCGGGCAGGAAGAGCTGCGAGTCCACGTCCCGCTGCTGGTAGTCCGGGCCCAACAGGCCGGTGTCGGAATCCGGCTGGTCGCCGATCCAGGCCATCCCGGCGTAGTCGCTCCGGAGCCGGCGCGCGTCGGACTGGAACTCCGTCACGACGGTGTCGAGGCGCGGCTGGGCGGCGAGGTACACGTCTGCGTCGGTCACCCGCGGGACACTAGCACCGCCCGCACCGCGCCGACCGCGGCCACCCCGGCCCCGACCTGGGTGTTCCCGACCTGGGAGCGGACCGCCCCGGGATCGGGCCGGGCGAGGGCCACCGACCCGGACGCCCGAGCGGTCACGGGGCGCCGGTGTCGCCCCCGACGGCTACCCTGGGTTCCCGCTGGACGGACCGGTGGCCGTCGAACCAGAATGTGCAGGCATCGGATGCGGCGGACACCGGATGGACACGTACCGGGCGGGGCGGGCACCGGGTGAGTAGGACACCGGGTGGGCACGGATCGGGTGACGGCGGTGGACGTCGCGTCGGGGGGAAGGTCACACGGGTCACCTCAGGTGACCGCTGATCGAGCGCTGATCGGGGACGCACATGGGCATGATGGGGCAGATGCAGCGGGCGCACGCGCAGCAGGTGCACGCCGCGCAACGCGCCCAGGCCACCACGTACCAGCAGCATCAGCAGATGCTCTGGGAGGCCGAGAACGCCCGGCGGGCCGCGGAACGCGCGGCCGAGGCCGACGAGCGCGAGCGCAAACGGCTCTACGCCGAGGCCCGGTCGAAGCGGGTGGCGGCGGCGAACGCCAACCTCCAGTCCCAACTGGACGAACTCGACAACCTCCTGCGCACCACACTGGCCATCGACGACCACATCGAGCTGGAACGCCTCAAGAAGCAGTCGACCTATCCGCCGTTCGACCCGGGTGACCTCGGGGTCCCGGTGAAGGCCCCGGACTGGCGCCGGTTCGCGCCACCGACGCCGAACACCCTGGACAAGATGTTCGGCGGCGAGTCGCGTTACCAGCGACTGCTGGCCGAGGCGGAGCAGGCGTTCGAGAAGGCGAAGGCGAAACACGCGGCCGTCGAGTCGACCAGGCAGCAGCGGCTCGCCCAGGCCCGGCGCACGTACGAGCAGCGCTGCCAGCAGCTCGACGCGCAGGTCGCCAGCCACAACAGCGAGATCGACGAGTTCGGCGCGGCACTCGCCGCCGCCGAGCCGAACGCCGTGGTCAAGTACTTCGGCCTGGTCCTCGGCAACTCGGTCTATCCGGAGGACTTCCCGCAGCGGTACCGGCTCGCCTACGTGCCCGACTCCCGGCTCATCGTGGTGGAGTACCTGCTCCCGACGGTCACCGTCATCCCTCGGATCCGGGAGTACCGGTACGTCAAGGCGCGGGACGAGGTGCTCAGCGTCGTCCGGTCGGCCGAGGAGATCCACCAGCGGTACGTCGAGGTGATCACCCAGGTCGCGCTGCGTACGGTGCACGAACTCTTCGAGGCCGACCGGACCCGGCTGGTGGAGACGATCGTCTTCAACGGCATCGTCGAGACGGTCCACCCCGGCACCGGCCGGTCGGTGCGCCCCTGCCTGGTGACGCTGCGCACCGACCGGGAGGGGTTCACCTCGATCAACCTGGCCAAGGTGGATCCGGGCGCCTGCCTACGGCATCTGCGGGCGGCCATCTCGAGCCGTCCCGAGGATCTGGTCCCGGTCCGGCCGGTGCTCGAGTTCGACGTGGTCGACAAGCGTTTTGTCGACGAGGTCGACGTCCTGGCCGACCTGGACCAGCGGCCCAACCTGCTCGCGCTCAACACGGCCGAGTTCGAGGGCGTGATCCGGGACCTCTTCGCCAAACTGGGTCTGGAGACCAAGACGACCCGGGCAGCTCCGGACGGCGGCGTCGACTGCGTGGCGTTCGACCCCCGGCCCATCTTCGGCGGCAAGGTGGTCATCCAGGCCCGGCGCCACCGGGGCACGATGGACGTCTCCGCGGTACGGGACCTGTTCGGCACCGTCCTCGACGAGGGTGCGACCAAGGGGATCCTGGTCACCACCAGCAGCTACGGCCCGGATTCGGTCGAGTTCGCCTCCGGCAAGCCGCTGGAACTGATCGACGGCTCGAATCTGCTGCACCTGCTCGCCGAGCACGCCGACGTACGGGCCCGGATCGATCCGGGTCAGGGCTGACCGCCGCCGGCCCGTCCGGTCATCCGGCGGGCCGGACGGTGGACCACCCGGGCCGACGAAGGTCAGCGGGCCCGTCCCCGGTCAGCACCTGCGGTCACCCTGCCGGCGGTCGTACGCCTCACGGGCGGCGGCGACCGCGGCCCGGTGCCGCTCGGCCCAGCCGGTGAGGGTCACCAGCGCCTCGTAGAGCTCCCGGGCGATCTCGGTGGCGGTGTACTCGACCCGGGGCGGCACGGTGGGATGGACCGTACGGGTCAGCAGGCCGTCCCGTTCCAGGTTGCGCAGGGTGAGGGCGAGCATCCGGCGGCTGATCCCCTCGACGGTCCGCTCCAGTTCGGTGAAGCGGACCGGTCGCCGACTGGCCTCGATGATGATGGCGATGCTCCACTTGCCGCCGACCCGGTCGAGCACCTCGCGGGCCGTGCAGGTGTGGCCGATCCCGGACGACGCCGGCGACGGCGGTTCGCCGTGCCGCTGGGACATCCCGGGTGCCTCCTCCTCGCGCCGCCGCTGGTCAGGGCTAGACCGGTAACAGATCGTAGCCCATGGAGAGGGTTCCGGCCGGTGCCGGCGGACCCCGGAACCGGGCGACCGACCCGTCGAGGACTGATCCGGGCCCGTCCGGGTAAGGCGGTCCACCGGGGGAAGAATGCGCTGAGGGGGCCGGATGTCTGCCGCGACGACCAGTGACCCGGCACGGCGACCCGACTCCCGGACCGTGCTGACCGTCAACGCCGGCTCGTCGAGTCTGCGACTGAACTACGTCCGGGACGGCCGTCTCGTCGACGGCCTGGAGCGGGCGGAACCACCGGGTTCCGGGGCGGCGGACAGACTCGTCCGGGAGTTCGTCGCCGCCCACGACCGCCCCGACGCCGTCGGCCACCGGCTGGTGCACGGCGGCGATCTGGTCCGGGCCCCGACCCGGCTCGACGACTCGATCCGCGCCGAACTGGACGGGCTGGCCACCCTCGCCCCGCTGCATCTACCGCCGGCGCTGCATCTGCTCGACCGGATCCGGGAGCAGTTGCCCGACGTACCCCAGGTGCTCTGCCCGGACACCGCCTTCCACGCGCGGCTGCCGGAGGCGGCGGCGACCTATCCGCTGCCGGCCGACTGGCGGCGCCGGTGGGGGCTGCGCCGGTACGGCTTCCACGGCCTCTCCTACGCCTACGCCCTGCGCCGGACCGCCGAACTGCTCGACCGACCGGTCGGCGACCTGCAGGTGCTGCTGGCGCACCTCGGCGGCGGTGCCTCGGTCTGCGCGGTCCGCGACGGGCACAGCGTCGACACCTCGATGGGCTTCACCCCGCTGGACGGGGTACCGATGTCGAAGCGTTCCGGTGCCGTCGATCCGGGGATGCTGCTCTGGCTGCTCGACGACAACCGACTCAGCCTGGCCGAGTTGACCGACGGGCTCAACCACCGGGCCGGCCTGCTCGGACTCTCCGACAACCGGTCCGGGGACACCCGTGACCTGGTCGCCGCCGCCCCGGACGATCCGGCCGCGGCCCTCGCGCTCGCCGTCTTCGCCCATCGGGTACGCCGGGAGCTGGCCGCCGCCGCCACCGGTCTGGACCGGCTGGACGCCCTCGTCTTCACCGGTGAGATCGGTTGGGACCAGCCGGAGGTGCGACGCGACGTCTGTGCGGGACTCCGGCTGCTCGGCGTCGGGCCACCCGTGGGGGGAAACCGGGAGACCGACTCGATCGTCTCCGCACCGGGTGCCGCCGTGCCGGTGCTGGTCGTCGAGCCCCGGGAGGATCTGCAGGTCGCGGCGGAGACCATCGCGGCGCTGGACTGACCGCCGGCCGGCCTTCGCCGGACCGGCGGGCGGTCCGCGACGGACGGCCGTGAGCCCGACGGGACCGCCCTGCCGCCGGTGGGTGGCTGTGCCGGCGACGGATCGACCTGCCGCCCACGCGCGGCCGTGCCGGCTACGGATGGCGGCTCGGCTCAGGCCATCAGCCGGGTGAGGAAGTCGCCGATCCCCTGGGCGATGGCCATCAGGACCGCGCCGATGGTCTCGACCAGGTCGGCGGCGCCATCCGGTCGGAAGGCGATGAAGAAGATCAGAAACCCGACGAACAGCCAGGTCAGGACCTTCTTGGCAAGAACCGGCATCTCTCCTCCGCTGGGCATTTCCCCATGCTCGTCCGCCCCGGGCGGCTTCGGTGTGTCACGAGAGCTGGCGTACGGATCGACGATCGGATGCTCGCTTCCCCCTCCTGCCCGGCCCGCAAACAGCGGCGGCAGCCGGACCCGGCACGTGTCGGCGAGCGTGCCCGGTGGGAGGTGGTGCCGCCCCTTGACCTGCCCGGTTGAACGGTAACGGTAGTTCTGGGGGTTAGGCGTAGGTATGGTGGCTTCAATCCCCGATGCCCGGCTACCGCGAGCGTCCGACCCCGGCGGATACCAGCGCGACGATCCCGGTGGAGGTCAGGTTGACCCGGCACGGTGTCCGGTCCGACCCGCTACGGCGGGAACAGGACCGGCCGGTCACCTCGATCGAACTGTTCTTCGACGTGGTGTACGTCCTCGCGGTGACCCAGCTGACCGAACTGCTGCTGGGCCGGCTGACCCCAGTCGGTACGGCGCAGGCCGGCCTGCTGCTGCTCGCCGTCTGGTGGGCCTGGGTCGACACCGCGTGGATCACCAACTGGTTCGACCCGGACCGGAACCGGATCCGGCTGATGTTGATCGTGTTGGCCGGGGTCAGCCTGGTGATGTCCTCGGCCATCCCCGAGGCGTACGGCGACCGGGGGCTCTGGTTCGCCGGCGCGTACGTGGTGCTCGAGGTCGGGCGCTCGCTGTTCGTGGTGTCGACGCTCCCCGGGCAGCCGGCCCTCCGTCGCAACCTCCAGCGCCTGCTGACCTGGCGCGCCGTGTCGGCACCACTCTGGCTGGCCGGCGGCGTCGTCTCCGGTTCGACCCGGACCGCCCTGTGGGCCGCGGCGGTGTTCCTCGACACGACGTCGGCGGCGTGCGGCTTCTACGTACCGGGCTGGGGACGGTCCCTGGCGAGCGAATGGGCGATCAGCGGAGCCCACCTCGCCGAACGGGCCCGACTGTTCATCATCATCGCCCTGGGCGAGTCCATCCTGGTCACCGGTTCTACCCTGCAACACGCCCGGCCGGACCCGGCCACCCTGATCGCGCTCGCCGCCAACTTCCTGGGCACGGTCGGGTTGTGGTGGATCTACTTCGACCGGAGCGCCGGCGCGGCGCAGGCGGCGATCGCGGCCTCCGAGGAGCCGGGGCGGCTGGGCCGTTCCGCCTACACCTACCTGCACATCCCGATGGTCGCCGGGATCATCCTGACCGCGGTCGGCGACGAACTCACCATCACCCACCCCACCGGTACGACACACTCGCCGGTCGTCTTCGGCGTACTCGCCGGTCCGGCGCTCTTCCTGGTCGGGTTCTTCCTGTTCAAGAGGTTGGTCCTGGAGGTACGCGCGCTGCCGTACCTCGTCGCGGTTGTCGTGCTGGTCGGGCTCGCCCCGCTCGGCCCGCTGCTCGAACCGGTGGTCCTCTCCGTCCTCGCCTCCCTGGTGGTGGTGGCGACCGCGGCCGTCAGCTCGGTCGTCGCGGCCCGCGCCGCCGGTTCGCACGCCCAGGGATGACCGCCGGCCGGCTCGGCCGGCAACACCGTCCCGCCGCACGGTCCCGACCCGGGCGGCCCGTCCGCCCTCAGCCACCGGAGCCCCGCCGGTCAGGCCGATCCGCGCCGGTCAGGCCGATCCGCGCCGGACCAGGTGGGTCGCCAGGAACACCGCCGGTGAGGGAATCTCGTCGCCCCGGATCTGGGCGGCGAGCAACCGGGCCATCTCCCGGCCCATCGTGATCACCGGCTGGTGCACGGAGGTGAGCGGTGGATGGGAGTGCAGGGCGAGCGAGGAGTTCTCGTAACCGACAACCGCGACGTCCTCCGGGATGCGCCGGCCCGCCTCGTGCAGCACCTGCATCGCGCCGAGCGCCATCAGGTCCGAGGCGGCGAAGACCGCGTCCAGGTCACCGCGGACCAGCAACAGCCGGCGCATCGCGGCGATCCCGCTCTCCGCGCTGAAGTCGCCGTACGCGATCAGGTCCTCCCGGACCGGGTGGCCGTACGCGGCGAGTGCCGCCCGGTATCCCTCGAGCCGGTTCACCCCGACGCCCATGTCCTGCGGTCCGGCGATGGTCGCGATGGCCTGGTGCCCGGTCGCCGCCAGGTACTCGACCGCCTGCCGGGCCCCACCGACGTTGTCCACGTCCACGAAGTACGCCGGCTGCGCTGCCGGGTCGAGCATCCGGGCGGGGCGCCCACCGAGTACGACCGGCAGTCCCCGCTCCACCAGCAGTCCCGGCAGCGGGTCGGCGTCGTGCAGGGAGATCAGCATCACGCCGTCGACGTGCTGGTCGGTGAGCTGGTGCTCCATCTTCTCCCGACCGCCCGGGGACTGGATCCAGGACAGCCACAGTTGCAGCGGTGTCTCGGCCAGGCCGGCGCTGACGCCGCGCGCGATGTCGGCGAAGAACGGTTCGCCGAAGGCCCGGTCGCCTGATTCCGAGATGACCAGCGCCACCGAGTCGGTCCGCTGGGTGACCAGGGTCCGGGCGGCCCGGTTCGGCACGTACCCGAGTTCCCGGACGGCCTCCCAGACCGCGGCCCGGAGCATCGGGCTGACCTGGGACGAGTTGTTGACCACCCGGGACGCCGTACCCCGCCCGACTCCGGCACGGGCCGCGACCTCACTCAGGGTGGGGCGACCGGCGACCCGGCCGCGCTGGGTTCTCATGTCTGCTCCCGGTGACAGCGGCGATCGGCACGTACGGGGTGCGGGCGGCCGGGACGGGCCCGTAAGTCCTCGCGGACCACGTCGATGCGTCGCCCTGCATGCTTGTTACATCGACGATGATATGGCTCCGCGGCGTGTTCCGGTCCTGACCGTCCGGTCCGATCGCGGCATTCGACCCCTGTGGACGAAGGGAGACCGGTGACCCGCTACGGCTGGTTTCTCGGCCACGAGGAGTGGCAGCCGGAACTGCTCGTCGAGCAGGCCCGGCACGCCGAGCGCAGCGGCTTCGACGTGTTGCTCGTCTCCGACCACCTGCAGCCCTGGGTCGACGACGCCGGGGCCGCCGGCTTCAGCTGGGCCACCCTGGGCGCGCTGGCGGTCGCGACCGGGCGCGCCGGCCTGCTGTCGGCCGTGGCCTGCCCCCTGTTCCGGCAGCATCCGGTGCTGGTCGCGCAGGCCGCGGCCACCGTCGACCGGCTGTCCGGGGGGCGGTTCACCCTCGGGGTCGGCACCGGCGAGGCGGTCAACGAGGCGGTCCTGGGGCGGTTTCCGCCGCACGACGGTTTTCCCCGGTACGCCGAGCGGCTGGCCCGGATGACGGAGGCGCTCGGCCTGCTCCGGCCGTTGCTCGACGGCGACACGGTGGACCGGCCGGACGGGGCGTACTACCCGGTCTCGGCGGCCCGGCTGTTCAGTCCGCCGACGACCCCGGTGCCGATCCACCTGGCCGCGGCCGGGCCGCGCTCGGCGGCCACCGCCGGACGACTCGCGGACGGGGTGCTCACCTCGGTGAAGGACCCCGAGGACACCGGCCGGCGGGTCGTCGACGTGGCGCGGGCCGCCGCCGAGGCGGCCGGTCGTACGCCGCCGGCGGTCGTGCTGACCACGTTTGTCGTACTCGCCGACAGTGACGAGGAGGCGTTGCGGGCGCTGCGGCCGTGGCGTGGCCTGCGTACGCCCGGACGACTGCAGGTCACGGATCCGTCCCGGCTACGCCGGACGGCCGACCGGCTCGGTCCCGGGTGGATCCTCTCCCGCTACCGGCGGGTGGGCAGCCCTCGCGACCTCCTCGACTTCTGCGCACGACTGCGGGACCGGCTCCACCCCGACCTGCTGGCGTTCCAGGTGGCGGCGGTGGACGGCGCCGCGGCGGTGGACCGGTTCGGCGAACTGGTGGAGGTGTTGCGTACGCGCTGACCAGCGCGGCGAGTTACCGTTTCGAACACGTGTTCGATAGAATGTCGAGGTGTTCGACAGCCGAGACCCGATCAGCGACCCGGACGTGTCCACCCCCGTCCACCGCCCCGTCGACCGACACCTCCTGCTCTCCCGGGCGCACCGCATCGCCACCGACCATGCCGGCGGCTACCGGGAAGGGCTGACCCGGAGCGACGCCCTCGCCGAGCTGGCCGACCTGGCCGCCGGACCCGACGTGCTCGCCGAGGCCGCGGCCCGGCACGCCCTCGCCGACACCTGGTACGCGATCATCGCGGTCGACCTGCTGCTCGAGGCCGGCGCCCCGCAGCCGCTCGTCGACCGCCACCTCGACACCGGGATGTCGCCGGACGAGCCGCCCGAACCGTCGACGGAGGACTGAGTCCCGTCGCCGGGGCGGGAAGGTCGCGCGGACCGTCCCGAAAGGTCACCCACACCGGCCGACACACCTGGATTCGATCTTGAATCGGCCGATCGGCGGGGCTACATTCCTTGCACTGTTGATCACGGGACACCGTGGTGCGCAGCCCCCGTGGGACCGGGCCGGTACCACCGGCCCAGGCCAGCGCAGCCAGGAGGTCACATTGGACAACCGATTCGAACCCTCCCCCGCCGCCGATCAATCCGTCGCCTCCCCTCGAAACCCACTGACCCGCCGTCGTGCCCTCGCACTCGGCCTCGGCGGCGCCGCCGCGATCGCCACGGTCACACCGGCCTGGGCGGCAACCGACCAACGGCCGGGCGCCGTCCGGCCGCCCGCACTCACCCCGTACGACCGGGTCATCGTCAACCGGGTGTCGGCGAAGCGGGCGCTCGCCGATCTGCGGCACCTCGCCGAAGGGATCGGCCCGCGGATCGGCGGCACCCCCTCGGAACGCGCCGCCGCCGACTACCTGGCCCGGGCTCTGGACAAACTGGGATACGACACGACACTGCAGCCGTTCGGGGTGGCGGACAAGTTCCTGGCCCGGCTCAGCGCCTGCCCGGACCTGCCGGACGACCTGAACTGGCAGGTCGGGGCGTCACCGCAGGCCGCCCTCGACACCCGGGTGACCGGCCGGGTGGTGGACGTCGGCGCGGGCACACCGGAGGCCTACCCGGCCGACGTGGCAGGCGCGATCGTGCTGGTCGACTACGTCTCCTCGCGACGCGAGCAGCTCGTCGCCACCGCGCTGGAACGACAGGCGGCGGCGGTGGTCTTCCTCCCTGCCGACCTGGTGGAACCGCGCCGGGCCCAGGCCTTCGCACCGACCCTGCCCGGTTCGGCCAACCAACCGGTGCCGGTACCGGTGGTCGGGGTGGCCCAGGCCCAGAAGCACCGGCTGCGGGAACTGCTCGCCCACCGGCCGCTCACGCTGACCGTGGCCACCACCGCCCACCGTGGCCTCACCTCGCACAACGTGCTGGCCGAGCGGAGACCGCGACGGTCCGGCAACACCGGGCCGGTGGTCATGGTGAGCGCCCACTACGACACCGTGATCGGCGCACCGGGTGCCAACGACGACGGTTCGGGCACCGTGCTCTGCCTGGAGGTGGCCCGCGCGCTGCGCGGACTGCCGGTCGACGCGACCGTCCGCTTCGCGCTCTGGGGTTCGGAGGAACAGGGTCTGCTCGGCTCCCGGCACTACGTCGCCCAACTCTCCCAGGCCGAACGTGACCGCATCGTCGCCGTCTACCAGAACGACATGGTCGCCACCAGCTGGGATCCGGCGACCCGCTACTGGCTGCTCTCGTTCACCGGGCAGGCGAACCGGGCGACCGAGGAGGTGGCCGCCGCCGCGACCCGGCTCGGCTACCAGCCACGGATCTCCGCGGTGACCCAGCGCGGGTCGAGCGACCACCAGTCCTTCCAGGAGGTCGGCATCGCCAGCGCCAACTTCTCCTGGCGGGGCGAGGAGTCGCCGGCGATTCTGGAGCCGCCGTACCACAGCCCCGAGGACACCATCGCGAAGAACATCAGCCTGGACCGGCTCCAGGTGTCGCTGGAACTGATCGGTTCGGCCGCGTACGCGACCGCCCGCCGGCCCTGACCGGAGGGCGTCCCGCCCGTCGTGTCCCGGCGGCCGGGGTGACCGGGTCAACCGCCCGGTTCCCCGGCCGCCGCGCGCGTTCCGGGGGACCCGATCGGTCCGCCGACCGCCACGGCCCCCGGGCGCCTCGGGCACCCGCTGGTGTAGGTTAGCCTAACCTCACCACGAACGGACAAACAGACGTGCGGACCGGACCACCCACGGCACGTACCGTCCTGACCGGTGCCGTCACCGGCCAGGCGCGGCACGTCGTCACCAGCGCGGTGCTCAACGCCGCCCACCAGGGCGGCGAGGCGCTCATCCCGGTACTGATCGGGGTGGTCATCGACCGCGCGGTCGGTCGGGGCGGCATCGTCGACCTGTTGCTCTGGATCGGCGTCCTGGCCGTCATGTTCGCGGCCCTGTCCACCGGTTTCCGGTACGGGGCCCGCGCCGGGGAACGTGCCGCCGAACAGGCCGCGCACCAGCTGCGGATCGCCGTCACCGGCCGGGTCCTGGACCACCGGGGCGGCGCCGAGCACCGCCACCTGCCCGGTGCGCTGGCGTCGATCGCCACCAGCGACGCGGAACGGGTCGGCATGGTCAACCTGGCGCTCGGCGCCGGCACCGGCGCACTGGCCGGACTCCTGGTCGGCGGGGTGGCCCTGCTCGTCGTCTCCGTACCCCTGGGGCTGCTGGTCCTGGTCGGCGCGCCCCTGCTGCTCTGGCTGGCACAGCTCCTCGGCCGGCCGTTGGAGCACCGCAGCTCCGCCGAGCAGGAGCGGGCGGCGTACGCCTCGGGGCTGGCCGCCGACCTGGTCGCCGGCCTGCGGGTGCTCAAGGGCCTCGGCGCCGCACCGGCGGCGGCGGACCGGTACCGACTCGCCAGCCAGCACTCCCTCGCCGCCACCGTCCGGGCCGCCCGGGCCCGGGCCTGGCACGACGGCATCCTGCTGGTGGCCACCGGAGTCTTCGTCGCGGCGGTCGGTCTGCTCGGCGGACGGCTCGCCACCCAGGACGAGATCAGTGTCGGGCAGCTCGTCGCCGCCGTCGGCCTGGCCCTCTTCCTGCTCGGCCCGCTCTCCACCCTCAGCTGGGTCAACGCGGAGTTCGCCCAGGGCCGGGCCTCCGCCGCGCGGATCGCCACGGTGCTCGGCGCGCCGCCCGCGACCGCCGGCGGCGACGACCGCCCGGCGGAGCCGGTACGCGGCCGGCTCCGCCTGCACGACGTCCGGTACGGCGCGCTGCGCGGTGTCAACCTCCACACCGAACCCGGGGAACTGCTCGGCGTCGTGGCGACCGACCCGGTGGCCGCCACCGACCTGCTCCGCTGTCTGGCCCGGGAGGTCGACCCGGAGACCGGCCGGATCGAGCTGGACGACGTGCCGCTACCCACCCTCGATCCGGGGCGGTTGCGCGCCGCCGTCCTGGTCGCACCGCACGAGGCGGACCTGTTCGAGGGCAGCCTGCTCGACAACGTCACCGCCGCCGCGTCCGCTCCGGAAGACGTGACACCCGCCCTCGCCGCCGCCGACGTCGACGAGGTCGCCCGGGCCCTGCCCGACGGCGTGCGGACCAGGCTCGCCGAAGGCGGCCGCTCACTGTCCGGCGGCCAACGTCAGCGGGTGGCACTGGCCCGGGCGCTCGCCGCCGGAACACCCGTCCTGGTCCTGCACGACCCGACAACCGCCGTCGACGCGGCCACCGAGGCCCGGATCGCCGACGGCGTACGCGCGCTGCGGCGCGGCAGCACCACCCTGCTGGTGACCACGAGTCCGGCCCTGCTCGCCGTCACCGACCGGGTCGTCCTGCTCGACGCCGGGGCGGTACGCGCCGACGGCCGCCACCCGGACCTGCTCCGGGACGACGCCGACTACCGGGCGGCGGTGCTGACGTGACCGCCGCCGAACCCGGTGACGGAACGACGACGGGCGCCGCCGAAGCCGGCACCCTGCTGCCGACCGCGACCGGTCCACAGGTCCGCGACGCCCTGCGCGAACTGCTCCGACCCCGCCGGCTGCTCGTCGTACGCGCGTTCGGGCTGCTCCTCGCCGCCACCGCGGTCGGCCTGCTCACCGCCCCGCTGCTCGGCCGGATCGTGGACCTCGCCGTCGACCGCCGGCCCCCCGGTACGGTCACCGGCCCGGCGCTGCTGCTCGTCGCGATCGCGGTCGGGCAGGGTGTGCTGCTGGCCCTCGGCCTGGCGCTGGTCGCCCGGCTCGGCGAGGGCATGCTCGCCGAACTGCGCGAACGGTTCGTCGACCGGGTCCTGGCACTACCGCTGGAGCAGGTGGAACGGGCCGGCTCCGGCGACCTGACCGCCCGGGTCACCGGGGACGTCACGGTCATCGCCGACGCGGTCCGGACCGCACTGCCGCAGCTGGCCCGCTCGCTGCTGACCATCGTCCTGACCCTGGTCGGGCTCGCCGTGCTGGACTGGCGTTTCCTGCTGGCCGCCCTGCTCGCCGTACCGGTGCAACTGCACACCGTCCGCTGGTACGGCCGGCGGGCGCTGCCGCTCTACGCCCGCCAACGGGTCGCGCTCGGCGTACAGCAGCAGCAACTGCTCGACACCATCGGCGGGGCGCGTACGGTACGCGCGTTCCGGCTCACCGAGCCGCACCTGGCCCGGGTCGCCGAACGCTCCGGTGCCGCCGTCGACCTCACCCTGCGCGGGATCGGGCTGGTGACCCGGTTCTACGGGCGGCTCAACCTCGCCGAGTTCATCGGGCTGACCACCGTACTGGTCGCCGGGTTCCTGCTGGTCCGGGCGGACGCGGTGAGCGTCGGTACGGCGGCGGCCGCCGCGCTCTACTTCCACAACCTGTTCAACCCGCTCAACGCCGCGCTCAGCCTGATCGACGACGCGCAGTCGGCGGCGGCCAGCCTGTTCCGACTGGTCGGCGTCAGCCGGCTGGCGCCACCGGCCCGCTCCGCCGCCCGGGTGCCGGGCCCGGCCCAGGTGAGCGACAGGCTCGGTCCGGTCGACCCGGCCCGTACGACCGAGCCCGGCCCGATCGGAATCCAGATCGAGGTCAAGGGGCTGCGGTACGCCTACACCCCCGGTCACGACGTGCTCCGGGACGTCAGCTTCAGCGTGGCGCCGAACGAACGGGTCGCCCTGGTCGGCACCAGCGGCGCGGGCAAGACGACCCTGGCCAAGCTGATCGCCGGGATCCACCGGCCGGACGGCGGCGTCATCCGACTCGGCGGAGTGCCGATCGACGAACTCGACACCGAGGTGGCCGGCCGCACCGTGGCGCTGATCAGCCAGGAGGTGCACGTCTTCGCCGGACCGCTGGTCGAGGACCTCCGGCTGGCCCGACCGGGTGCCACCGACGACGAGATGCGTACCGCCCTCGACCGGGTCGACGCCCTGGACTGGGTACGGGCTCTGCCCGACGGCCTGGCCACCGTCGTCGGGGACGGCGGGTACCGGCTCACACCGGCCCAGGAGCAGCAGCTCGCGCTGGCCCGGCTCGTCCTGGCCGCCCCACCGGTCGCCATCCTCGACGAGGCCACCGCCGAGGCCGGCAGTGTCGGCGCCCGCCTGCTGGAGACCGCCGCGACCCGGGCCCTGCGTGGGCGTACCGGGCTCGTCGTCGCGCACCGGCTCACCCAGGCAGCGGAGGCGGACCGGGTGATCGTGCTCGACGCCGGCCGGGTGGCCGAGGTCGGGACCCACCGGGAGCTCGTCGCCGCGCGGGGCCGGTACGCCGCCCTCTGGTCCGCCTGGACCGGCACCCGGGTGTGAGGAAGGGGCCCTTCCTATAGAGCCTGTTTCTGAACCTGGTGTTGGGGTTTGTGGTAGGTCATGTGGGCTTGTCGTCGGCTCATCTGGATGATGGCGGCCCAGTAGACGATGGCTTCGTGGTGGTCGGGTAGGCGTTCGTAGTCGCGGGCGCAGCGGCGTCGGCGGCTGATCCAGGCGAACGTCCGCTCGACCACCCATCGTCGGGGCACGACCTGGAAGCCCTTGCCTTTGCTGGGTTCGGTGGCGATCTCGATGGTGATGCCGAGGTTGTCTCGTGTCCGGGTGACGAGGTCGCCTCGGTAGGCCTTGTCGGCCCAGAGGTGGCGGACACCCACTGCGGCGGCGGTGTGCAGCAGGGGTGACGCCCCGTCGCGGTCGTGGGTGTCGGCGGCGGTGACGTGGACGGCGATGAGTAGGCCGAGGGTGTCGACGAGGATGTGTCGTTTCCGTCCGTTGACCCGTTTGTGGGGGTCGAAGCCGCTGGTCGTCTTCGGCACGGTGGCCTCGGCGGTCTCGGACACGGACTGGGCGTCGATACAACCCGCGGTGGGGTCGGGTTGGCGGCCATGAGCCACCCGTAGGGCGGCGCGCAGACGGCCCGTCAGTTCGATCACCGTCAGGTTGTCACTCCATCGGGCGTGGAAGCCGTAGACCGTGGCCCAGGGTGGGAAGTCCACCGGCAGGGCCCGCCACTTCACCCCGTTGTCGACGAGGTAGAAGATCGCGTCGATGATCGCCCGGCGGTGGTGACGTTCCGGCCGGCCGCCGCTGGGCCGTCGACACGCGGGCTCGGGTAGCAGCCCGGCGAGGATCTCCCACTGGGCGTC
>NZ_JAZGQK010000047.1:0-55662 GCF_036422035.1 Plantactinospora sonchi | reverse complement strand
GGGACTGCGTAGATTTCCGTGTTTGACCTGGGTGTGGTCCGTTGGACAGGACGTTGATCCTGTCCAGAAAGGACCACGTCATGGCAGACAAGAAGAACGCTGCTCCACTTCCCCGGCCGACGGCGGCGGAGGTGGAGTTCGCCCAGCAGTTGGTGGAGCGGGGTCTCGTTGGTCGGGCCGGGTGGGCTCCTCGCGGGGATCACCCGGACCGTTCTTGAGTCAGCGCTCGGTGCGGAGTTGGATGCGCACCTCGACGAGGCCGGTGTCGACGAGGCCACCGGCCGGCGGGCCAACATCCGTAACGGGCACGGTGCGAAGACGGTGCAGACCGAGGTCGGCCCGGTGCGGATCCAGGTCCCGCGGGACCGGGCCGGCTCGTTCACCCCGCGGACCGTCCCGAAGCACGCCCGGCGGTTGGACGGGTTCAACGAGGCGATCCTGTCGCTGTACGCGAAAGGGTTGACGACCGGGGAGATCGCCGCGCATCTGGCGGACGTGTACGACGCCGACGTGTCCCGAGAGTTGATCAGCCGGGTCACCGACAGCGTGGTGGACGAGATGGAAGCGTGGCGGCAGCGGCCTCTGGACCGGATCTATCCGGTCGTGTTCATCGACGCACTGGTGATGAAGATTCGGCAGGGGCAGGTCGCGAACCGGCCCGTCTACGTCGTGGTCGGTATCAGTCTCGACAGGGAACGCGACGTCCTCGGCATGTGGGCCGGCACCGGCGGTGAGGGCGCCAAACAATGGGCCGGCTACCTCACCGAGCTGCGTAACCGCGGTGTCGAGGACGTGTTCATGGTCTGCTCCGACGGATTGAAGGGCATGACCGACGCGATCGAGCAGGTGTGGCCGCAGGCGGTGCACCAGCAGTGCGTCGTCCACCTCGTGCGGGCCTCCCTGCGCTATACGAATCGCAAGGACTGGCAGAAGATCACCCCCGTGTTGCGGGACATCTACACCGCCCCCACCGTCGCCGCGGCGGAGGCCCGCTTCGAGGCCTTCGCCGCGCAGTTCGGTGACCAGTACCCCGCCGTGATCCGGCTCTGGCGCACCTCCTGGCCGCAGTTCGTGCCGTTCCTCGACTACGACCACGAGGTCCGCAAAGTCCTCTACACCACCAACATCATCGAGAGCCTCAACGCCCGGTTCCGGCAGGCCGCCCGACGGCGCGGGCACTTCCCGACCGAGCAGGCCGCGATGAAGGTCCTCTACCTCGTCGTCCAGCAGAAACGCCGGGGCGGCGGGAGCATCACCGGCCGGGTCTACGGTTGGGCCAAGGCCCTCAACGCCCTGATCCTCGCCTACGGCGACCGGATCACCATCTAACAACCCCGATCACACCACAGGCCCAAACACGGAAATCGACACACTCCCCCTCAAAAGACCGCGACCTCGGCCGCGTCCCCGCGGCCACCCACCCCTAACTAGCTCCAGTTCTGCAAGGCTGGCGACTCGGTACTGCCGGCGGACACGCAACGGCAGGGGCTGGAGTCATACGTCTCGTTCAGGACCTCGGCCAGCAGCGAGGCAGCAGCGGAAACCCGCGTTGCCACACCTGAGAGAGGAACTTCTTGACCTGACGTCGTCACGCTGACCCCTTCGCTCCTCGTCATGATTGCTGGTCCGGCATTGGAATCGCGCCGTCGTACCAGGCGGCACCGTGGTGCAGTCCTAGCCGTCGGCGAGACCTGATGCTTGGTACCGACAGTGTCCCGACGCGTTGCACGGTACCGCCGACCACCGTCCACGCGAACTCGTCACCGAACTGCATCCCGTTGAGCAGCGGCCGAATCACTCCGCGCAGCGGCGCATCGACCGCCCTCCGCAGCAGTCGCACCTCTCGGCTATCGGGACTCACATCGAGTAGGAAACCCAGCGACGTGGTCCGAGGCCCGCAGAGATTTTGCCGAGTGTGACGGCATGCCCGTCTCGTCACGTGCGCGCTCATGTCACAGACGCCGAGGGCCCGTCAGTCCCCGTACGTTGTTGTGCGCCATGTCGGCAACGCCCGTACCGATGGGACTACGCCAGCCCGTACCCTTGCCACACCGACAGCTAGGCTGCTGTCCGGGAGATCAGCGACCGGAGCTATTACGCCGTGCGTTTCGAGGCGCGGATGGCGGCCTCCAACCGTAGGCCGGTGCCGACGAGAACGAGGAGCCAGGCGCCAGCGTGAATGGACGGTCGGTGCCCGTCTCAAGGGTGATCAGGGCGATGAGCAGTCCAATCACGATTGCCGCGGTGCCGACGTTTCGGAGGGTGATGGTGGTCAACCCGCGGCTGAGTGTGCCAGGGCACCTGACCATGCGTCATCCGAACGCAGTGATCTGCCCCAGTGTGCGGCGTGCTTCGTCTGCCCCCGGCTGCCTTCATCCGAGTTGGGCGTTACCGTGAGTATTCAGCGTGCAGTTCGGCGTACGGCCGGCGTTGGTCAGGGTGCCGGCGCGTTCTGCCCATGCCGATCTCGGCGCAGCAGTGCGTGTCCGGTGTGCGGGCACGATGAGCCGGACACTCCTCGGCCAGGACGCGGACCTGGTCGGCTTCCAACTCGAACGCCTCCCGGCTGCCGGTGAGCACCAACGTGTCGGCGGCTATATCCCACCGAAGATGATCACGGAACTCCCGATGCCACACTCGTCGATGGTCGGCGATCGACCGCGACGGCCACGCGTCACCAGGTAGGACGATCGTGTGCGGCCGGCCGGAGCCCAACCGGGAACGGACCTGCTTCCACCGTGACGGCGGAAACGCGAGACGGTGGTGCAACAGCACCAGGTCGAGCGGACGCCCCCAACCGTGATCGTCGACGAGTTCCGCGCGACGCAGTGGGAGATAGACGATCGTATGCGGCGACCGGGCCGCCAGACCCCATGCCTGGGCGAACATCACCGCCGTTTCCTTGTCGAGGCAGAACTGGGCTCCAAGACGGCCCTCGTAGAGACCGGCGAACCTCGGCGTTCTCGCCGGCCGCACAACCCGGTATTGCTGGCGGCCGAGCTGGACCGAACTGACCAGCACCGGCCACCTGCGTCCGCCCAACCGTTGCACCACTGCGGCAGCACCCCCGTCCTTCGTCGTCCCGCCCTTCCGGCGAGCATTGTCGCCGGACCCGGCACGACATGGCGACGAAGTTCCCGGACGCCTGACCCTGACCGTCCGGCCTGCAGAGGCCGACGGCGACCCACTCTGGCGGCGACTCGACTTCCCAGACCCTTGTCAAGATCAAGCGTGCTCATGTCGATGGAGCACAACCCGGTAGACAGACAAATTGCCGCAAATCGGGCTGGATGCATCGGTTGAAGGAGGACTATCGGAGACGAGCCACGCCCAAGTCGCCGACCTGCCCCGGATTCGCGCCAGCTACGAGGCGACCTACTACCAACGGCTGTTGGATATGACAGCGCTTGTCTTGGGTCCGCCTGACGACTTCGCTTCCTGGCACCCCTCACTGACGGCGCCCTGATCTGCCGCCGACAGGCCCCCCGGTCCGTGCCGGACCTCCACCCTCGCGTGGCGAGCCGCTTCGCGCGCCCGTCGCTACATCACGGCGATCGGATAACCGATGGCGGCAACGTCGTTCCTCAGGTCGACGACGGTCAGTCGAGGATTCACGTTCGGTACCACGGTGTCGGTGAGTGGCCCGCGGGCGAGTCGTCGCGCACGCCCGGCACGGTCGGCTCGACCTCGTTGCCGACGTCGCCGACGCGCTGCCCGGGCGCCTGACGCACCTGTTGAGCCATCCGCTGGTCAATCCGCCTCCGTACCTGATCGAGCAGGCGATCTGCGGCACCCTGCTGCTGGCCATAGCCATGGCGGACCTCGCGCGCGCCCGACGGACCGGTGAATCGGCCCTCGCGCGGTCGGCGGCCTGGATGATCGCGCTGGCCGAGCGGTTCCGGTTCCTGCGCAACTTCCAGCCGACGATGTCCGCGGCGTCGGCCCGCGCGGACGCCGAGCAGGCCGACCGGGCGGCGTACGAGGAGGCGGTGTCGTCCTACGCCGACCTGGACCGGGCCGGGATCCGCGCGGCGGCGCTGGGCCTGCTGCGCGAGCGCCCGACCAATAAGGAGACGACCGCCGACCGCCCGATCACTGAGCCCGGCCGTGCGAGCCGGGCCCGACGATGAAACCCAGGCCCGGCAAACCGCCGGGCCTGGGCCGTCAGGAGTGATCAGCGGGTGCGGTCGCGGTTGTAGAGCCGCTTCGCCCACACGTACCCGACCAGCGAGATCACGGCGCACCAGCCGAGCGCGATCACGACGCTGTTGCCGATCGGCGTGCCGAGAAGCAGGCCGCGCAGCGTCTCCATGATCGGGGTTGCCGCGAGACTGACCGCACGGGCGCTCCCTTGGGACGGCGACGCGGCCGCCGCCGGGCTGCTCGACACGGCGGCCGACCGGCCCACCGACACCCTGTTCTCACTGCCTCCCGGACCCGGCCCGGTGGTGCCGGCCGGCGGCGTCCTCCTCGGGGTACCCGAGGTCCGCACCGCCGTAGAGGAACGGCTCCGCCGCCGGCCGGTTCACCCGAAACACCGGCCGGCGACGGGGCAGCCGGCGCGGCCTGGATCGCCGCCCGGCACGTCACCGGGCACGACGCCCCGGAACTGCACGCCCGACTGCTTGAGACGTGAGGAAGGGCCCCCGCTTATCGTTTCCTGCACAAGCGGGGGCCCTACTAACCGTTCTACTTTGCGGTGAACTCCACCCAGTTCAGGTTGACCAGGCCGGTGGTGGGACCACCGGTGACCGGCTGGAAGACCAGGTGGAGCCGGCGGCCGCCGGCCGGATGGTCGACCGGCAGGCTCTGGCTGGACCAGTCGTTGTTGCCGGTCGTGGCGTTCAACGTGGCGGTGCCGACCAGTGGACCGGTTGGGGAGTCGAGCCGCAGTTCGACCGTCGCCCTCGGGGTGCCCGCGGTCGCGGTCGATCCGCCCGAGACCCGGAACGTGATCGCGCTGGCGTCACCCAGGTTGATCGGGTCGAACGCGATGTAGTCACCCGCGTCGATCCCGATGACGTGCTGGCCGCCACCGGTGTCGCTGGTGTTGGCGACCGTCACGTTCTGCCGCACCTGGGCGAACTCGGCCTGCTGCCGGGGCGTCTGCACAACGACTTGGTTCACCGTGGTCAGCGCTGGCTGCCCGCCACCGCCCAGATCCGTGTACGAGGCACTGATCCCGCCGTACAGGTAGCCGCCCGCGTGGTCGGCGCCGTCGGCCGGGGACTGCAACGTGCCGGTGCAGCCGGTGGTCGAGCCGTGCTCGTGGCCGTGCGTGTCGTGCCCGAGCACGAAGCTGACGGTCACCCGGGAGCAGTCGATGGTGCCGTCCTCCGGGTCGGTGACCGTCACCGTGTACGGGATCTGGTCCCCCCAGTTGAAGAAGGACCCGGCGACCGGGCTGGTCACCGTGACCGTCGGCGCGGTGTTGCCGACCGTGATGACCCGGGTCAGTACCCCGGTGTTGCCGCTGGAATCGGTGACCGTCAACCGTGCGGTGTAGGTCCCGTTCGCGGTGTACGTGTACGACGTGCTCGGGTCGGCCGAGTCGACCGTACCGTCGCTGGTGAAGTCCCAGGCGTACGAGATGGACTCGCCCGGGTCCGGGTCGTGCGAGCCGAGAGCCGAGAAGTTCACCGCCAACGGCGCCTGTCCGGAGGTTGGGCTGGCGTTCATCACCGCGACCGGCGACCGCTTTCCCTTGACGTAGCGGATCACCGAGAGTTGGGCGTCCGGGTTGGCCGTGAAGAAGCCGTCGCCGTACTCCAGCAGGTAGAGGCTGCCGTCCGGGCCGAACTCCATCTCCATCGGGTTGTCGAAGACGAATCCGGGCAGCAACTGCTCGACCCCGACCAGGCCGCCGCTGCCGTTGGTCCGCATCATGAAGATCTTGTCCCGGGTGAACTCACCGAACACCACGGCGTTGTGGTAGTACTCCGGGAACTTCGTCTCCGAGGTCGATGCCGGGTTGTAGGAGTAGATCGGGCCGCCGTGCGGGCCGACCCCGCCGGTGCCGATCACAGGCCACTTGAAGTCGCAGCTGGTCGGCGGTGACTCCAGGTACGACCCGGGGCACGGGGTACGGGCCTCGTAGGTGTACCAGAATTGCGGTTGCTGCACCGCCGGCAGCACCGTCAGACCTGTGTTCCGGGGCGAGTCGTTGACCGGGGCACCGCAGTTGAACGGCTCGCCGGAGGTGCGGGTGGCGAAGTCGTAGTCGACGTACGGCAACGCCGGCGAGTAGCAGTAGGGCCAGCCGTAGTTGCCAGCCTTGGTGGTCGAGAACCAGCGCCCGGTGCCCTCCGGTCCGCGCGCCGGGTTCGAGGTACGGCTGTCCGGGGAGTAGTCGCCGACGTAGACCCGACCGGAGGCGTCGACGTCGTACCGGAACGGGTTGCGCAGCCCCATCAGGAAGATCTCCGGACGGGTCTTGTCGTCGTGGTCCTGCGCCTCCGGGAAGAGATTCCCGGCCGGGACCGTGTACGTCCCGTTCGGCTTCACCCTGATCCTCAGCAGCTTGCCGCGCAGGTCGTTGGTGTTGCCCGAGGAGCGCTGCGCGTCGTAGCCCGGCCCCTGGGTCGGGGACTCGTTGATCGGGGTGAAGCCGTCCGAGCCGCCCGCGTTCGTGTCGTCACCGGTGATCAGGAAGAGGTTGCCCTTGCCGTCGAACTTGACCTTGCCGGCGACGTGGCAGCAGATGCCGCGGTCCACGTCGACCCGCAGAATCTGCTGCTCGGTGCTCATGTCCAGGTGCGGGGTCGGGGTCTGCACGAACTTGACCCGGGAGAGCTGGTTGTAGCCCTTGAACTTGTCCCAGACCGTCGGGTCGGTACTAATGGCCGGGGCGTCCCCCTCGTTGACGCCGGGTGTCGCCGGGTTGTCGACCGGGGTGTTCAGTGGCGGGGAGTAGAAGAGGTAGACCCACTGGTTGGTGGCGAAGTCGGGGTCGATCGCCACGGTCTGCAGACCGTCCTCGTCGTGGCTGTAGACCGGGATCGTCGCGATCACCGGGCTGGCCCCGCTGGCCGGGTCGTAGAGCCGGATCTGCCCGTTGCGGGTGTTGTGCAGCACCCGGTTGTCCGGCAGTACGGCCAGCGACATCGGCTCGCCCGGCTCGTCGTTGAGGGTGACCTTCTCGTAGTTGCCGGTCACCGTTGCCCCGCAGTCGCCCTCGACCACGCCGGCCGCCCACTGGATGCCGCCGAGCAGATGCTTGGTGAAGGCGCCCGTCCGGTAGGTCTCGGTGGAGTGGCCGAGCCCTGTGTACCACGAGCGTCCGCCCTGGTAGTCCTTGCACCAGGCGATCGGGTGGTCGAAGCCCATCCCGCCGCCGGCGAAGCTCCGCTCGTCGGCAGTGGCCAACACGTGCGCGTTGCCCCGGACGTTGGCGGAGAAGTTGTACCACTCCTCGGTCAGGGTCAGCGTGCGCGGCACCGTCTCGGTCGACGGATGCGCCCGGTCGGCGACGTCGATGTTGCCCGGTTCGACCGGGGAGACGCTTGTCGCCTTCGCGCCGAGCAGGCTCTGGTAGAACGGCCAGTCCGGCTCGGTCTCGGCCGCCGCGTGCACCCCGGCGTACCCGCCGCCGGCCTTGACGTACCGCTCGAACGCGGTTTCCTGGGCGGCGTTCAAGATGTTTCCGGTGGTGTTGAGAAAGATCACCGCGCGGTAGCGGACCAGGTTCGGTTCGGTGAACGTGCCGGAGTCCTGGGTGACAGTGACGGTGAAGCCATTCGCCCTGCCGAGATCGCGGATTGCCCGCACACCGTCCTGGATGGACGCGCGGCGGGCGCCGGCCGTCTTGGTGAAAACCAGGACGCCGTAGTCGCGGGGCGCCCGGGCGTCGGACCGGAGCGTGACCGGGCCGTTCTCCCGGGCCACGAGGGTCTCGGCCGGGCCGGAGGGCGGGCCGGGATCGGGTACGGCGGCGGCCGGGGCGGCGGCCGCCAAGGAAATGATCGTTACGGTTGCCGCCAGAACGGTCAGCCAGCGGCGCTGGATCGCATGCATCGGTTTCCTCCGTCATGGCACACAGTCGTGCGGGCAGGAACACGCTCGTGCCCGGCGCGGTGCCACGTCCGCCGGGGCTGCCCAGGGGGTGCGGTCGATAGTTCGCGGGAGGTGCATCGGGAGGGGACGGGGCGCGCGCCGCCGCGCCCCGTCCGGACGGGTCAGCGACGGTAAATGGTCAGCTCCGACATGTTGGTGTAGCTCAGCGCGGCGAAGTCCAGCGACTGGCCGGGGTTGGTGACGCCGCCCGGGGCCGTGTCCTGCTCCCAGTTGGCGTGCCGGAAGTCCGCGTCGCCGATGGTCTCGAAGAACTGCTGGAAGTTGATGTCACCCTCGCCCAGCGGGACCATCTCGTAGCCGTTGGCCAAGGCGCTGTTCCGGTTGCCGTCCTTGGCGTGGAACAGCGGGAAGCGCTTGCTCTGCGACACCACGTTGAGGATCGGGTCGAACAGGTCGGTCCGCTCCCTGCCGTACCGGTCGATGTACTTCCGGTGCTTGAACCGGGCAACGTAGGCCCAGTAGATGTCCAACTCGAAGAAGACGTACCTCGGGTCGGTCTTTCCGAAAAAGTACTCCAGCCGGCGGATGCCGGAGGAGCGGGTCGGCTTGCCGTTCACGTCCAGCGGCCCCGCGTCGAGCAGGAACGAGTACGCCGTGTCGTGGTTGTGCGTGTAGAGCCGCAGTCCACGCCGCCGGGCCTGCCGACCGAGCTCGTTCCAGACGTCCGCCGCCGTGTCCCAGTCCGCGGTGTACGCCGAGTTCGTCGGGTCGCTGCCGGTGCCGATGTTCTTCATCCCGAGGGTCTCGGCGATGTCCATCTGCTGCTCGAAGGTGGCCGGGTTGATTGAGGCGTGCGCGCCGTTGGCCGCCAGACCGTTGTCGTCGAGGATTTTCCGAATCTCGGCCGGGGTGATCTGCCGACCGAGGATCTCGGTGCTCTGGGTGTAGCCGGCGAACTCCACCTCCTGGTAGCCGAGTTCGGCGATCCGGGCGAGCACCCGCTCGAAGCCGTACGGCACACCGCTGTCGTCGGGGGCGGCGGAAATCCGGTCCCGGACACTGTAGAGAATGATCCCACGGTTCCGCTCCGGGATCAGCGGCTCGGCCCGCAGCTGCCCGTGCGCGATCGCCGGCTTGTCCGTCCCCACCACGTTGGCGCCGACCGCGCCGAGCGCGGCCGCCGCTCCCGCCGACGCGGCGAGGATGCTCCGCCGGGTCAGTAGTCGCCGGGCCGCTGGATCCATCGGCCGGTTTGTCCTGGTCATGTTCCGTGCCTTCCCGGGCGGCCGTGGCCGCCCCGATTCCGAGCGGCGGAGGCCACCCCAGTGTTGCTTCGGTTCGAAGCCTGCTCTCGGTGCGCACGACGGACCGGCTAACGCCACCATTGCGTTGCCGAACGGTCCTTCTAGGGCGCGAAACAACCTGACGGGAGCGCCGACGTGCCACCCGCCGCGCACGGAGAGGGGCGTTCCGGCTGTGGCGGCCAAGACGCCTTCGTAAACCCCGCCGGGTCGGTGCCCTAACGGAATATGACAATCAGCGTTCGTAGCTGTAACGGATAGACACACGCTAGAGGCTGCGTCCCGAGAAGAAAAGAGAAAAGCGCAGCAACTTTGGTCCGCGCTTGCAAAAGTTGGCCGCAACCCGCGGAAAGTTGCTCTCGCTCCCGACACTCTGGATCGTCGGCAGCCACCCACCACCGCTACTCGCCCACCGGCACGTAGTGGTCTGCCCCGACCTGTCGTGGTGACCGGCGACGGGCGGGGCGTGGTCGGTCACGCGGGTGCCCGGCTGCTCGCCGATCTCGCCGACGCGACCGGGCTGACCGGCGCGTTCAGTCAGGCCCTCACCGGTCTGCGGCACCAGCGGGGTGGCCACGATCCAGGCCGGATCGCCGTGGATCTGGCGGCGATGCTGGCCGACGGCGGCGAAGCGATTGCCGATCTCGCGGTGCTGCGGGATCAGGCCGGCCTGTCCGGGCTGGTCCCCTCTGATTCGACGGCGTGGCGGCTGCTGTCGCACCTGGACGAGTCCCTGCTGACCGGGTTGCGTGCGGCACGGGCTCAGGCGCGCGAGCTGGCCTGGGCCCAGCACGCCGAGGTTCACGACCACGCTTCTTCCGCAGGTCAGCTTGGCCGGCCAGCAGGTGGCGGGCCTGGTGCCGGACCTGGACGCCTCGATCGTTGCCTGCCACTCGGAGAAGGGAGCCGCGACCCGCACGTGGAGGAAGACGTTCGGGTATTCCCCGTTCTTCTGCCCCCTGGACAACACCGGCGGAGCGCTGTCCGGCCTGCTGCGCGAGGGCCGGGCCGGATCGAACGCCACCGCCGACCACATCACCGCGCTCGACCGGGCCTGACCCAGATTCCCGACGAGTATCGGCACGACACGCCGGTCCTGATCCGCTGCGACTCCGCCGGCTCCAGCCACGGCTTTCTCGCCCACCTACGCGGCCAGCACCTCGACGTCCGGTTCAGCGTCGGTGCCGCGATCACCGAAAACGTCCGTGAAGCGATCCGCGCCGCCACCGGCTGGGTTCCCGCCCTCGATACCAACGGCGACCCGTGGAGCACGCCGAGATCTGCGAGATCACCGGCCTGCTCGACGCCACCGGCTGGCCCGACGACGGAACCCGGTTCATCGTTCGCCGCGAACGCCCCACCCCGGCGCCCAACTATCGCTGCTCGACACCATCGAAGGCTGGCGCCACCAACTGATCGCTTGTACGGCGCCAATACCAATCGCACCTGCTGTGAGCTGGGGATTCGCGAGTTTGAGGCACCGTCGTGGTCATGGTGTTCCCACTGATCTATCTGGTCACGGTTCGCATGTTCGACGCGCTGCTGCGCACGGCCCGGGCCGACAAGGTCATGCTCGCGGAACTGCTGGCATTGCGCCATGAGGTCGCGGTTCTGCGCCGTCAGGTCCGTGGCCGGCCGCGGCTGTCCTGGCCGGACCGGGTGATCCTGTCCACGCTGTCCCGCCGCCTGCCTCGCGCGGTCCCGCGCCTATCGGATCGTGACCCCGGCGACCCTGCTGGCCTGGCACCGACGGCTGGTCCAACGCCGCTGGGCCTACCCCCACCGCGGTGGACGACCACCGATCAGCGATGAGATCCGTCAACTCATCCGCCGGATGGCACGTGACAACCCCCGCTGGGGCCACACGAGAATCCAAGGCGAGCTGCTCGGACTGGGGCACCGCGTCGGCCTCGGCACCATCCGCCGAATCCTGACCCAAGGCCGCCTCGGCCCCGCACCCCGCGACACCGACACCTCCTGGCGGACATTCCTACGCGCCCAGGCCACCGGCCTGCTGGCCGCCGACTTCTTCCACGTCGACACCGTGTGGCTACGCCGCCTGTACGTGCTGGTCGTCATGGAGATCGCCACCCGGCGGATCCACCTGCTCGGCGTGACCGATCACCCGACCCAGGCGTGGGTGACCCAGCAGGCCCGCAACCTGTTCATGAACCTCGGCGAGCGGGCCAGCGACTTCCGGTTCATGATCCGCGACCGAGACACCAAGTACGCCGCATCGTTCGACGCCGTCCTCGCCGACGAGGGCGTACAGGTGGTGAAGACACCACCGCGCACGCCGAGGGCGAACTGTTTCGTGGAGCGTTGGGGGCGCAGCATGCGCGAGGAGTGCACTGACCACGTCTTGGTCCACGGCCAGCGGCACGCCACGATAATGCTGACCGGGTACGTCCGACACTTCGATCACCACCGCCCTCACCAAGGCCGAGGGCAGGTACCGCCCAACCGTGAGCCGGGCATCGTGATGCCGATCGACGGCGTTGTCCGACGCCGACGACGGCTCGGCGGGGTCATCAACGAGTACCACCGCGCTGCGTGATGGATCTACGGACTCGCAGGTCAGCAACCGGAACTGAGTTTTGGCACCCTACAGGTGCACACACAGGCGTCCGGATACCCCGGATGAACGCGATCATGGAACGCTGGATACGGACCTGCCGACGTGAACTCCTCGACCGGACACTGATCTTCAACCAGCGACATCTACTACACGCGCTCCGCGAGTACGAGGTCTTCTACAACGAACACAGGCCTCATCAGGGCGTCGCCAACGCCCGACCACTCGCCCCGTTACCCGAACCGATCACCGCCCCGGACCGGATCGCCCGCCTGAACATCCACCGACGTGACCGCCTCGACGGCATCATCCACGAGTACGAACATGCCGTCTGACCTGCCTGGATGACATTTTCGGCAGGTACAGGGATAGCCCAGGCGCCAGACGATCGCACTCCTGGCTGTCCGCCATCCGTCCCGATGCCAGTGACAGAGCGTGTCGTCGCCACGACCATTCTGTCAGGAAGGCGACCACGGTCGTGCACCCCGACCAGGGTGGTTGCCGTGAACTCCGGTCCGGGAGTCGCTGGTCGACGTCGACGTCCGATGGGACTCCGGCCAGCGGCAAGGCACACAAAACGCCCGCCGGATGGCAGACGACCAGCGCGGATTGTGAGAAGGGCCATCGACAGGGTCCGCCCTTCACCCGGGCCTCTATCGTTCCTGCTTCCGAACCCTTACCCTCGTTGACCTGGGAAAAGGAGCTGAGAGAGCATGAACGGAAGCAGAACCCGAACACGCCGCCGGCGGCTGCTGGCCCTCGTGGTCGCCGGCGCGGCCACGGTGGCCGGACTGGCGGTCGCGTCGCCGACCTACGCCGCCGAGACGCCCGACAACACCTGCCCCCAAGTCGAGGTCATCGGCGCCCGGGGCAGCCTCCAACCTCCCGGCCTCGGCATAATCCTCACGCCGCTGGCCCAGCAGATCACGCAGCAGTTGCCGCAGACCGCCCATACCACCGCACTGAACTACCCGGCAACGTTGTACAACTACGTCGGCAGCGTCCGGCAGGGCGTCGCCGAAGTCCAGCGGGTCGTGGCAGCCACCGCCGCGCAGTGCGCCGACACCCGCTTCGTCCTGATGGGCTACTCGCAGGGCGCCCAGGTGATGGGCGATGCGCTGGCCGGAGGCGGTTTCGGTGGCGGTTCGGCACTCACCGCCGACCTCGCCTCCCGGATCTCCTCCGTGCTGCTCTTCGGTGACCCGACGTTCACCGCCGGTGAGTCGTTCAACGTCACCGATGGCCAGGCCTCCGGCATCTTCCCCCGCGGAGCGGGCCAGCTGAACGCACTCGCCGACCGGACCCAGTCCTACTGCAACGTCGACGACCGGTTCTGCCAGAACGGGACCAGCCTCGCCGCGCACCTGGACTATCGGAGCTACCTCGGCCAGGCCACCGAGTTCGCCACCGACCGGGCGGGCGCCGACTTCGGCGGCTGACCCTGCTGATGCTCCCGGTCTGGATGATGATCCACCGCCGGTACGTCGAGGTGGCCTCACCACATCCGGGTGGGACCACCGCGGCGCCCCGATCGCCGGCAACAATGGATCAAGTGAAGAAGTAGAGCTGGGTCAGCGGGAGGTGCCGGACCGGCGGCACGGTGGCGTGTACGTCGTCGACGGTGACCGCGAAGCTCTCCGGGTCCACCTCGATCCGGGGCAGCACGTCGTTGCGGGTGTACCGCGCCAGAACTCGCCGCACATGCTGTGATCTGGGATTTCTCGGCTCGGGTTGATGATCGTAGGCATGGTCGTACGGTTGCTGTACCTCGGAATGATCCACCTGTTCACCGGATTGGGGCTACTGATCCGGGGCGACAGAGCGCTGCTGGTCGAGGTTCTCGCGCTACGGCACGAGGTGGCGGTACTGCGCCGCCAGGTTCCGGTCCGGCCGCGGATGTCCTGGCCGGACCGGGCGATCCTGTCCGCCCTCGCCCACCTGCTGCCCCGCCGACTACGGGCACACCGGATCGTCAACCCGGCCACCGGTCAGCGACGACATCCGGGACCTGGTGCTGCGGCTGGCCCGTGACAACCCACGCTGGGGCCACCGCCGGATCCAGGGCGAACTACAGCGGCTCGGCCACCCCATCGGGGCCGGCACGATCCGACGAATCCTGGCCCACCGGCGTACCGGTCCACCGCCCCGCCAGCAGGACACCAGCTGGCGGACCTTCCTACGCAACCAGGCGGCTGTCCTGCTGGCCATCGACTTCTTCCACCTCGACACGATCCTGCTCCGACGCCTCTACGCGCTGGCCGTCATGGAGGTGGCCACTCGACGGGTCCACCTCCTAGGCATCACCACTCACCCCACCAGGCAATGGGTGACCCAGCAAGCGCGAAACCTCCTCATGGACCTGGACGAGCACGCCAACCCATTCCGGTTTCTCATCCGCGACCGCGACGCCAAGTACCCCACCGCCTTCGACGCGGTGTTCGCCACCGAAGGCATCACGGTGATCAAGACCCCGCCCCGCACCCCGAGGGCGAACTGCTTCATCGGACGCTGGGGCCGCAGCCTCCGCCAGGAGTGCACCGACCACATGCTGCTCTACAACGAACGGCACGCACGGACCGTGATCGACGAGTACGTCGACCACTTCAACAACCACCGACCACACCAAGGGCGACAGCAGCGCTCACCCAACCACGACCCGACCGTCATCATCCCCACGGACAAGCCCGTACGGCGCCGACAACGACTCGGCGGAGTGATCAACGAGTACCACCGAGCAGCCTGGACCGATCTTAAAAACACCAGGTCACAGCCGTTGAACGAGTTTTGGCACCGTACACGCCGCTGGATGGCCAAAAGGCGGGAGTCCCACCGGAGCAAACTCTCGACATGCTGCGGGCCGAGTACGCGCAGACGATCCTCGACGACGCCAGACGCGACCCTGCCTTGAACGCTGTGCTCGACGATGAGGTGGGCTACCTCGTCGGGGTGCTGACCAAGCACAACAGCAGGCCACCCACGGTTGACGACGTAACGCGGTTCGCCAACAGCTGGCTAGACCAGATGAGTGACCCTGACCGGCTACGGAAGCGACACATGTACGGCAGCTACTCGACGGAGATGCTGGTGTTGGCGGCGTGCCGGACAGCGGAGAGGCTGTAGCGAGCGGCACCGAGACGACGGAGCTCTGCCCCCGATGAGGTGCCGGGCTCTCGCGTGTCAGGGCTCAGTCGGGCTCGTCCCCGGCTTTTTTACGCAGGAATTCCTGCACCCGGCTTGGCCAGGTGAACGCTGATCCGAGGGTCCATCCGGTCAATGTAGCGAGTGGCGGTTGACCGGTCGCATAGAGCCGGGTCGCGACCTCGCTTGGCAGCGACGACGTGTTGCGGTGTTCGAGGAACAGGGCTTGGTCGGCGGGCGCGAGCGCGTCCCACCATGGGGTCGGATCCTTCATGTGATCAACGCTATCCACGAAAGATCGACGGCCGCCAGCCGCAACTAGGCTTCCTCGGCCCCACTCTCGCGGCGGTGGACGACGTAGTTCCGGCCGACGTGTGCCGTTCGAGAACTCGGTTTCGGCTAGGCGGCCTGCTCATACTCGTTGATCAACCTGTGGACCACCTTCCTGCGCCGTACTCGGACGGCACTCAGATCGGTCACCGGCGCTGGGGCCGTGTCTCGGTCAGGTGGACGTTGTCCGCGGCCCTGATGCGGCCGATGCCCGTAGTAGTACGTGAGGTAGGCGCCGAGCACGGCGAGCAGGTGTCGGGTGTTGTAGATCAGGATCCGGTCCAGGCATTCCCGCCGGAGCGGTGTCGAACCCGGCGGTGTACTTGGCGTCTCGGTCCCGGATAAGGAACCGGAACCGATCGGCCCGCTCGCCCAGGTCCAGCATGAGGTTGCGGGCCTGCTGCGCCACCCATTCACCGGTCGGGTTGGTCGTGGCTCCCAGCAGGTGTACCCGCCGGTTAGCGGTCTCCATGAGAAACAGGACGTAGACGCGGGTCAGACCGATGGTATCGACGTGCAGGAAGTCGCAGGACAGGACGCCTTTGGCCTGCGCGGTGAGGAACTCGGTCCAGGTCGGTCCCGCCCGCCGTGGTGCCGGACCTACACTGGCCTTGGTCAGGATCGCCCAGACCGTGCTGGCCGCAAGCCGGTAGCCCAGGTTGGCCAACTCGCCCTGAATGCGCCGGCATCCCCAGGCGGGGTTGTCCCGGGCCAGCCGCAGCACCAACTGGCGCACCTCCGCCGTGACCGGTGGGCGACCCCGCCGCCGTCTCGGGTAGGTCCACCGCCGCGCGATCAGGCTGCGGTGCCAGCGTAACAACGTGGCCGGAGTGACGAAGAACGCCGACCACCGCGCCCGCGGCAGCAGCCTCGACAGGCCGGCCAGCACCGCCCGGTCGGCCGGTTGGCCGGCACCCGGTGGGCGATCGAGGAGGCCTGACTCGCCCTTCGCGGCTTCTTACCGGCCGGGGAGCGCGGTGTCGATGTCGTACCAGGTGGCCGGATCGCCCCAGACCGCGAAGCTCATGCCGGCAACGACCTTCGCTATTTCGGCGCGCGGCACGGTCCCGCTGCCGACGTCGACGGTGAACTCGCCGAAGTCGACCGCGCACCGGTAGCCGTCGACGAGGTCGGTGCACTGTGCGGGGCGGCCGGCCATGGCGAGGTCGGCGCGCCAGCCGGTCCGCTTGCTCGGGGACCCGTCCAGGATGGCGATGTCCATGACACCCGCGTTTCCGCCCCGTGCCTGGAACTGCACGACGGTTCGGGCGGTGGGCGTGCCTTGCGCGACGTGGAACGGCGTGAACCCGGCGGGCAGGTAGCTGAGCCGGTAGGGCACCTTTGCCGGGTACGGCGTGGTGAACTGAACGGCTTGGGCCAGGCTAATCAAGGTCTGCTTGGGCATTGCCGATCCCGATGTGTTGATGACTGCCCAACCACCGGGCGCGTGTTCCCAGCGGATGGCGCTGTGGGCGTCCTGGACGGAGTACCAGGCCGGTGCCCCGTTCACCTGTACCCGCACCGGATCCCTGCTGAGGTCCCAGCCGGCACGGTGCTCTGTTCCCGGCCGGTACACGTACAGCTCGGCCCGGGTTTGTGTCTGGCCGGCCACGCGGATGGTGGCGATCTGCAGGTCGGGGTTGACCGCCGTCGGTTGGATCTCGAAGCCGGCGGTCGAGCTGGGACGGATCGTGAACGCGAAGGGTGGCCGGGGACGAGCCGGGGCCTGCCCGGCGGGCTGCGACGAGGCGGTGCTCGCGGCGGGCGCGGCCACGTCCGGGATCGTGGTGCCCTGGCCCGTGGGCCCTGACCCCAGGCGGGCCGCCACCGGCACAGCGGCCGCCACGACAATGGCGGCCGCCGCCGCTGCACCGGCGGTCCGTCGCCGGCGGCGCCGGGCCACGGCCTCCCGCGTCCCCTCCAGCACTTGACGCTGGTCCGGCGCGAGGTCCTCCCGGGCGGCGAACAGCGCTCGCAGGTCTTCTTCGGTACGCATCATTGATCCTTCCTAGCCAGGGCGGGTGTGTGGCGACGCAGATCGACCGGGTCCAGTTCGACGCGCAGGGTGGCCAGCGCCCGTGAGGCGTAAGCGCGCACGGTGCTCGACCGGCAACCCAGGACGTCCGCGATCTCGCTGTCGGACATCCCTTCGTAGAAGCGAAGGACGAGCACCGCCTGCTGGCGACGCGGCAGACGAGCCAGTTCGGACAGCAGCGCGTCGCGCTCCGCGTGGACGGCGGCAGTGTCCGGCTGCGCGGCCACCGACACCGGACGGTGTTCCTCCGTGAAGCGGCCGATGGGCACCAAACGGGTCCATCGCCCTCGCCGCCACGACAGGAACTCGTTCGTGATCATCCGACGTACGTATGCGTCCGGTATGTCCAGCCGTGCAATGCGGTGCCAGCGCCCGTGCACGCGCGCCAGCACCTCCTGCACGATGTCCTGGGCAAGGTCACGATCCCCGGTGAGCACAGCGGCGTACCTCAGCAACGCGGGCGACCGCAACGCGACGTACTCCTCGAAGCTCATCCCACCTCCCGTCCTGTCCGTCGTTCGCCAACGATCTCCACTCATATACACGCCGCCCGGGCCCGATCTGCTGTGCCCGACTTCGCGCGATCCGCAGCGCCGCTGTCTGCCAGCGATCGTTGGCGGACAGGACCATGCCGCCGGCGGACATCGACGCCGTGACGCCGCGCAACGCGGCAGGCCGTCGGTCCGGGGGTGGCACCCGCGCTGATCGCGACGCTCAACTTCTGACCGGTGAGCCCGTCCCGGTCCAGAACGTGGTCACGGGTGTTGACCTGCATGAGCGGTGACGGTAACGATCACTGTTCGTGGTTGTTGGACTGTTGTACCGCCTGCTGAACGTGCTGGTGTCCTGGCTCGTTCTGCTGTCCCGTTCCTCGGCGTCGAAGGACGCGGAGATCCTTGTGCTGAGGCACGAGGTTGCGGTGTTGGGCAGGGCGAATCCGAAACCACGGCTGGCATGGACGGATCGGGCGATCCTGGCCGCGCTGGCGCGGATCATGCCGAAGGCGCTGCGCGCCCATCGGATCGTCACCCCCGGCACGCTGCTGCGCTGGCACCGTCGGCTGCTGACCGCCAAGTGGCGCCAGCCCAGGCCAGCTGGCCGTCCGCCGATCGGCAAGGACTTGATCGCGCTGATCGTGCGGCTGGCCGCCGAGAACCGCACCTGGGGTGTCGTCCGTATCCAGGGCGAACTACGCCGCCTTGGACACCGCGTCGGCGCGTCCACGATCCGCCGGACCCTGCGTACCCACCACATCCCGCCACCAGCGCGACGCGACGAAACCTGGCGGACGTTCCTGCGCGCCCAAGCCGACACACTGCTGGCGATCGACTTCTTCCATGTCGACACCGTCACGCTCAAGCGGCTCGTCCTGGACCGCTACGTCGATCACTACAACGCCGGGCGCAGCCACCAAGGCCAGGGCGTAGGGCTACGCGCCCCCGATGACAACCCAAACGCGATCCCGTTACCGGTCCCCATCGGCCGGATCCGACGCCGCCGCGTCCTCGGCGGGCTGATCAACGAATACCAGACCGCAGTGTAAAAGTCCTGATCAAGCCAGCAACCTAGTTTTGGACCAGGACAGGCTGGCCGCCTGCACGAGCTGGCCATCGGTCCGCTGCACCTGCGCGCCCGCCACGTCCTGGAAGACTCGGGTTCGGTCGGCTGGAACGACAAGCGCGACGTCTATCAGGCCGCCGCTGCTGTCGCCGAGCTTTGTCCGGCGGTTTTCCGCGCCCTGCTCGGCAGCTATCACGCCGTCTACGGCAGCCTTGCCCCGGCCGAGGCCCTGGCCCTGCTGGACAGCCTGCACCTGCCCACCGACACCGAACACCTGCCACGGCTGCGCGCGGTCCTGCGCAAGGGGGTCGAGAACCACTACAAGGACCCCGCCGCCTGGCAGGCGTGACGCGTTGCACGGCCGACCTCCAACGCCCATAGACACGCTTTGTTAGAACATCCCAGCCATCCGGATCTGCCGCGAGGTGCGCATCCGACCGCTCGCCGGTGTCCGCTAAGCCCCGAAGTCGAACGCGAAGGTGCCCGCCTCGATGTGGTCGACGAGCTCGCCAACATCATCGGCTTGCCGGATAGCGCTGTCCCATCCGCTGCTGCTGATGTCAACCAACAGCACCGGTGCGGGGTCGCTGCGCAGGTCGAGCACGAGCTGTTCACGGGCTCCGCCACCACCGATGATCGCGATGCCGGGGTGGGAGTCGGTGCTCTCGTCCCATGCGTGGTGCAGCTCAAGCATCTCGCTGGGGGTGTTGAGCCACACATAGGCTCCGCTTGTCATCCACCCTCGCCGGAACCACGACGCACCCTGCAGGTAGGCCCGCCACTTGGCTGGTAGCGCTGTGCCCAGCGCGTGGTGTGCGTCGGTGAACTCCTGATCGCTCACGGGACCGCGGTAGTCAGCCTCTTCGGTGATCGCGCCGACGATGTGGGCGTTGAGATCGGCAAGCTCCACCGCAGGAATCCAGTACTCCAACACGTCGCGGCCGCCAACCTGATGAACCTCGTAACGGTCCAAGTGGGCACGCTGGACCTCAAACCGCGTCACGTACCCGACCCCACCAGCCGGGACGTTCCACTCGCGGGCGATCTTTGTGGCATACCAGCGGTTGAGTACCGGATAGAAGATCGGCTGGTCCGGCAGGCGTGGTGGCCAAGCACGCCACCCAGACGCCGCGACCAGATCGAGCTCGGCCTGCCCGGTGGGTCGCCACAGGCTGATCGTGTCGGAGGAGTCGATGGGTCTTGCTCCCTGCAACCATGGTTAGGGCCCAGTCGTGGCCAGCCACGCCTGCAACTCTGAAGCTGTCGACCCCGCACGTTACCGCGACCGTCACGCCGATACACATGGAGCCCGGCCGCACGAATCTGCCGCGATCCGTGCACTACCCCGGGTCACGTCGAGCTGGCTTGGATGCCATCCACGCCTGCCCTGAAAGGTTGGGTGTCACCGGAAGTCGTCCGACTCAGTCGGAAAACCTGCCCCGGCCTGGGTGCGATCGTGTAGCGCGCCCACGGACTAGGGTCGGCTCGTGTCTGTCCCCCTGCGCTGGCGCCTACTCGACGAGCGAAGCGGCGTCACCCTCACTGACTGCACGGACATCGACGGGTTGTTCGTCGACCGCGTGTTCCCGGTCGAGCCGTTGTACGAGCGCTACACCCTGGTGAGGTGCGCGCCGTCCGGACCGCTGCTCGCCGCGATCGACGGCACCGGGCCGGCCTGGTTCGGCAACCTTGTTGTCGAGGGCGCCCACATCCCCGGCCGGCCGGTGAGCGAACGCTGCGGGAACCAGTGCCGGGACTGCTACGAGATTAGCGAGGAACTGCTCGACGTTCGGGTCGTTGGCCACCGGCCCGCCGTGGACGACCCCGGCCTGCTCGACATCGAACTCGAAGGCCACCGCCGCGACGACGACAACAACCGCGGCGGCACGGTCCCGCCCGCCGTCTTCGGCTACCGGCTCATCGTGTGGCCGTCGATCAGCGGGGCGACGGAGGGAACGTCGGCCGGCGAGTGCCGTGACATCGCCGGTCTGTTCCACGAGCGCCCGGATACCTGGCCGCCCGGTCCGCCGCTGACCCTGCTGGGCTGCCGTCCGGGGCTCACCGGATCATTCGAGGCCGAGCTGGCCCACGTGCGCGTTGACGGTACGGCCCACCCGATGGGCTGGGGACAACGCGTGTTCGGACGCGTCGTGGCCACCCGTCCGTCCGCCCTCGGTGACGACCTCGTCGACGTCACCTTGGATGCGCGAATCCCGGAGCCGCTGGCCGCCAACGACCACCCGTTCTGGGACATGTGGCGTACGGGCGGACCCAGCGAGCCCAACCGGTGGGCGACGCTTGATCGCAGCGATCGTTACCTCTGGGTACGGGCCGCCGCAATCCACCGGAGCCACGTCCCCGACAAGCCCGCAGGCCGGGTCTACCACCTGGACGGACGCTATGTCACCGACTACGACGCCTTCTACTGCGCTATCGGCGAAGCGATCAACGGGCCTGGCGGCTGGTTCGGCGGCGACCTGTTCTGGCTACACGAGAACGCCGCCACCGGCGACGGCGGCGCCACCCCCGGCTTCCACCTCATCTGGCACAACTCCCAGATCGCCCGCACCCACCTGATACCCGGCTACGACCACAAACGCTGGCTGCCCGCCGTCACCTTCGACGACCTCGTCCGATGCCTCACCGAAGACGGCGTCAAACTCGAACTAAGCTGACGGAGAGCTGCGAAACAGCTATTCAATCACCGGGCCCCTCAACACGAATCAACTTGGGGCTAGCCTGTCGACGTGCCGGCGTCGATCGAGATCGTGTCTCTCATTCATGCTGACCCGGGCGTGGTGTTCGACCTGGAACTTGATGTGGACGTGCATGCTGCATCCCTGCCCGGCAGCCAGGAGACGGCCAAAACCAGCAGCGGTCGACGCCAACTCGCGCTCGGGGACGAGGTCACCTTCCGCGCCCGGCACTTCGGTGTGCGCTGGCGCATGACCAGCCGGATCACCGTCTACGAACGTCCGCACCGCTTCGTCGACGAACAGACACGGGGACCCTTCCGCGTTTTACGCCACGAGCACCACTTCGAGGACCTCGATGGCTCTGGAACGCAGATGACCGACCGCATGACCATCAGCGCCCCGATGGGCCCGTTGGGCGCGGCGGTGACCCGGGCACTGATCGCGCCGTACCTACGACGCCTGCTGAAGCGGCGGGCAGCCCACATCAAGTGCCTGGCGGAAGCCCGCCGCAGGGCGTGACGATCACGCGAGGCAACCGCACCTGCCACAGTCCGGGTGGGGTGGGGTCAGTCGACGGCCGTAGCCCGCCCGGCATCGCTGGCCGAATCGAACGTGCTGCACGTAGGCCATGGTGGCACCTCGGACTTCCCGCTCCAGGTCAGATGAACCAGTGCCCATCGGCCGCCGATCCTGAGCAGCACATCATCGCGGGCATCAGACCGCCCGACGACGGTGAATGCCATGCCGTACAGCACATGACCAGGTGAGACTTCGCGGAGCAGTTCCTGGGTGATCGCCTGGACCTGAAGTCGCTCGGCTCGCACACTAAGGTGGAAGATCAGGCTGGGCGCGCTTCATCCGCGATCCCACCGTCGCCCGTCCCGGTCAACGTCGCCGCGAACGCCGCGCCGAGATCGCCGGCACGCATCGCCGGCACGAGCCGTCGCAGGGCGTCGACGGTCATCGGCGTCGGGTTGTTCGCGCGCGGGTACTCCGTGACGCACCGCTGTGCGATCCGCTCGTCGGCGTCCTCGCCGATACCCAGCTCCGCGAGTGTGGTCGGCAGCTCCAGCCGGCCGAGCAGTGCCTGTACGGCGTTCGCCGCGTCGACGAGGTCGTCGCCGCGTCCCGAGGTGAGGGCCCGGGCGAGGGTACGGGCGCAGTCCGGCTCCAGCCCGCTCGCGTTGAAGGCAATGCAGTACGGCAGCGCCAGCCCCGACGACACACCGTGCGGTACGGATCGCTCGTGCGCGACACAGTAGGCGAGCGAGTGCCCCAGCAGCACACCCGCGTTGAGCGCCTGGCCCGACAGGTGCGACGCCCAGAGGCAGGCCGCGCGGGCCTCGACGTCACCGCGGGCGGCCGCCTCCAGGTTGCCGACCAGCAGGGCGATCGCCGTCCTGGCGTGGTGCACGGTCATCGGCGAGCGGTCGGTGGACATCAGCGCCTCGGCGGCATGTGACAACGCGTCCATTCCGGTGATCGCGACGGTCCGTCCGGGCAGCCCGTCGAGCAGGGCCGGATCGAGCACGACCGCCGTGGCGACGTACCCGGCGGTGGCCGAGATGCGTTTCGCCCCGGCCACCGTCACCATCGCCGCCCGGGTCGCCTCCGAGCCTGTGCCGCAGGTCGTGGGCACCATGACCAGCGGGGCGACGCCGCCGGGCGGCGCGACCGGGCCGAGCCAGTCGGCAGCGCCGCCGGCGTTCTCCAGCAGCAGCGCGATCATCTTGGCGGCGTCCATCACTGACCCACCACCGGCCCCGACGACGACATCCGCCCGGACCTCCCGGGCGCGTACCGCCGCCCGGTCGATGCGGTCGTCGTCCGGTTCGGCGCCGAACCCGCCGACGACCGTCACCCGGTACACCGCACTCAGCGCGTCGAGCATCGGCGCGAGTAGTCCGGCGCCCGCGACGGCGTCGTCGACCGCGACGAACACCGAGGCGCCATCGGGCAGGCGCAGCCGGGACGACAGCACCCGGGCGATCAGTCCGGCACTGCCCCGGCCACTGACCACCGTGGCCGGCGCGATGAACTCGGCCATCGTTCCGCTCGCCGGCAGGAACATCGTCTCCATCAGATCCCCTCCGCTTCCCCGGACCGGGCCGGCACGGCCCGCTCCGCCTCAGGCCGTACGCGGGATTCCGGCACCGGATCCGGCGGCGTGGAAGCCGTCGGGCGCGGCCGTCGGGCTCCCGAGTACAGGTCGCCGATGCTGTCCCGATCGATGCCGGTGGTCGGGCCGTGCCAGACGATCCGCCCGCCGTTCAACACGTGGATGTCCGAGCAGGTGCGCTCGACCACCGAGAAGTTCTGCTCCACCAGGAGGACGGTGATGCCGCGCTCGTTCAACGTGCGGATCGCCTCCACCAGTTCGGAGATCAGCTTCGGCGACAGGCCGGCCGTGGGTTCGTCGAGCAGCAGCACGTCACAGGTCGCCATGAGGCCGCGGGAGACCGCCAGCATCTGGCGTTGGCCGCCGGAGAGGTTTCCGGCCGGATCACCGAGCCGCCCGGCCAGGGCCGGGAAGATCTCCAGCACCGACGTCCGCGCCTCCTCGTACGGGGTGGCCCGCCGGCCGGTGAGCCAGGACAGCCGCAGGTTCTCGGCGACCGACAGCTCCAGCACGGCGGCCCGCTCCTGCGGCACCATCGCCAGGCCGAGCCGGCGCCGCCTGGCCGGGGAGAGCCGGTCGGCGACCTGCCCGCCGATCGACACCCCGCCCGTGGTCCGGACGAAGCCGGCCGCGGCCAGCAGCAGCGTCGACTTCCCGGCGCCGTTCGGGCCCAGCACACCCACCGCGCTGCCCCGCTCGACCCGGAGCGAGACGTCCTTCGCCGCCGCCACGGAACCGTGGTAGGCGGAGAACCCGGTCAACTCCAGTGCCGCCGGCAGCCGTGTCGGATCGTTCCTCATCACGCCACCTCACCCAGGTACCGTTCGCGGACCTCGTGCGAGTCCAGGACCGTGGCCGCGTCCCCACGGGCGAACTCCGCCCCCTGGTCCATCGCGACCACGGTGTCGGCCAGCGACCGGACCAGTTCGAGGTTGTGCTCCACCAGCAGCGCGGCGACCGAGGCCGCCCTCAGTTTGTCGATCTCGTCGGCGAGCCGCCGCTGCTCGACCGAGGACAGCCCGGCGAACGGCTCGTCGAGCAGCAGCACCCGGGCGCCGGAGACCATCGCGCGGGCGATCTCGACCAGACGCTGCTCCCCGAGACTGAGTTCGCCCGGGTTGTCCTGGGCGAGTCGGTCGAGCCCGAGCGCCGCGAGTGCCGTGACCGCGCGGTCCCGTCGGTCCCGCGCGCCCCGCGACAGCCCCGGCCCGCCGAGCATCTCGAACCACCGGCGGCGCACGTCGCCGGCGACCGAGCCCATGGCGACGTTCTGCCACACGGTCAGCTCCGGGATCAGCCGCGGTGTCTGGAAGGTACGCACGATGCCGAGCCGGCTGCGCTGCGGGGGCGACAGCGGGGCGAGGTCGACGACGTCGTCACCGAACCGCACGGACATCGTCGCCACCGTGACCGGCACGAACCCGGACAACCCGTTGATCGCGGTGCTCTTCCCCGCGCCGTTGGGCCCGATCAGGGCCACGATCTCGCCGCCGGTGACGTCGAGGCTGAGCTGTGCGACCGCGACGACGCCGCCGAACCGCACGGTCATCTCGCGTACGGAGAGCTGAACGGTACTCATCCGGTGCTTCCTCTCGCCGCGTGGATCCGCCCGCTGGCCCAGGTCACGATCTGGTTGAGCCCACGCGGCATGAACAGCGCCACGAAGGCGAGCGCGACGCCGTAGAACACCAGCCGGTACTCGGCGAGTGGCCGGAGCAGTTCGGGCAGGGTCACCACGACCACCGCACCGAGCACCGGTGCCCAGCGCCAACCCCGACCGCCGATGATGGCGATGGCGATCAGCCGGATGGAGGTCTCCATCGACATCTGGTCCGGCCCGATGTAGTGGACGAGTTGGGCGAGGAACGCTCCCGCGATCGTGACCGGCACCGAGCTGATCATGAAGGCGAGCAACCGTATCCAGGAGACCGACAGACCCAGCGACTGGGACGCCGGCACGTCGAACCGGGTGGCCAGCATCGCGGCGCCGAGCGGCGACTCCCGCAGGCTGCTCTGCAGGTAGTACGCCACGGCGAGCACCAGGCCGGACATCACCAGCACCTGCCCCGGCCCGGCGAACCCCGGCACGGCGATCTGCTGGATTCCGCTGATTCCGGCGTACCCGCCGGTGATCGGGGTTGCGTTCTGCACCAAGACCACCGAGAGGAGGCCGATGGCCAGGGTCGTGATGCCGAAGTAGTAGCCGACGACGCGGAGCGTGACCAGCACGATGAGCGCCGCCACCAGCAGCGAGACGAGGATCGGGAGCACCAGCGCCAACCCGACCCCGCCGGACTCGGTCAGCCTCGCCCAGCCGTACGCGCCGATGGCGAAGAAGACGACGTGGCCGAGCGAGACCAGTCCGGTGTACCCGACGAGGATGTTCAGTCCGACGCCGGCCAGCGCGAAGATCGCGGTCATCGCGGCGATCTGGGCCTCGTGCGGGCCCAGCACCGCCGCCAGCAGGATCGCTCCGAGGGCGATCGCCGCCGCCTCGCCGAGGTACACGCCCTGCCGGGTCACCCAGGGCACCCGGGGAGCACCCGGTGTCGTCGCCATCAGACCACCCTCGCCTTGACGCCGCGGCCGGCCAGGATGCCCTGCGGCAACACCAGCAGCACGGCCATGATGAGAAGCGGCGCGATCGCCTGCCGGGTGGCGGTGTTCAGGTACCCCGCCGCGTAGTTCTCGGCGAGACCGATGATCACCCCGCCCACGACCGCGCCGTACGGGTGCCGCAGCCCGCCGATCATCGCGGCGGCAAACCCGCTGATCGTCAATGCCACGCCCATGCTGGCGCTGACCAGCAGCACGGTGCCCAGCAGTACGCCGGCGAACACCCCGACGACGCCCGCGAACACCCAGCCGACCACCGTCAGCCGGGCGATCCGCACCCCCGACAGCCGCGCGGCGTCGACGTCGGCGGACATCGCCCGCATCTGTAGCCCGATGTCGGTCTTCTTGTAGAAGACGAAGAAGGCGGCCATCAGCAGGCCGGCGGCCAGCAGGATCGCGAGGTAGTCGAACGAGATGCTGAACGACTCCAGTCTGATCGCCTGCGCGGTGACCGGACTCGTCAACCGGTACGTCTCGGAGCCCAGCACGTTGTTCGCGAGGTTCGCCAGCACCGTCGAGACGCCGATGGTGCCGACAATGATCAGGTCGATGTCCCGGCGCCGGGCCAGCGCGGGCCGGACGAAGAGCAGGCCCAGCAGCACGCTGGCGACCAGGACGATCGCGACCGCCTCGAGGAACCCGGCGAGGTACCCGCCGCCAGCGGTGGTGCGGACGGCCACGAACAGCGCCGCGACCATGACCACGTCACCCTGGGCGAAGTTGAGCACGCCGGTACCGTTGAACAGCGTCGAGATGCCGAGTGCCACCAGCGCGTAGCCGCAGCCGATGCAGAGCCCGATGATCGTGAAATAAAGTAGCTCAGTCATCTCCGGGTGCGGTCAGACAGCGACCGTCTCTCCTGTCTTCCAGAGCCGGAACGCGAGGTCGTCGGCCTTGATCGGCGCCCGCTCGGTCAGGTTCCACGGCGACCTGCCGCAGGCGAGACCCTCGATCGCGGTGGCCTTCGACAGCCAGTCCTGCACGGCCTGCCGGCTGGTGCCGCCCTCTTTGAACGCCCGGATCAGCACCGTCATGGCGTCGTACGCGGTCGCGCCCTCGAAGGTCAGCGGGTCCTCCGGGTACGCCTTCGCCCAGTTCTCCGCGAGGGTACGGCTGGCCGGCGAGTCGTCGCCCAGCGGCGTCATGAAATAGAGCCCGTCGGCGTCCTTGCCGGCGATCTCGCCGACCGCGATGTCACCGGCGGCCACGTTGCCGACGATCGGCACCTTCCACCCGATCTCGGCCCTGCCCTTGACCACCGCCGCGTACGGGGTGCCGAAGCTGAACATCGCGACGAAGTCGGGGTTCTTGCGGCGCAGCGACACGAGCTGCGGGGTGAGGTTCGAGGCGTTCGGCTCGAACGTCTCGGACCCGACGATCTCCAGGTCGGACTCGCCGAGGATCGCGTCGAGCTGCTGCTTGGCCGAGGTGCCGTACGCACCGGTGTCGGTGAAGATGCCGACCCGGCGGAAGTTGTTGCGGGCGGCGAAGTTGATGACGTTCTTGATCTGCTCCGAGTCCCGGGCGTTCACCTGGTACTGGAAGGGGTTCTTGATCGAGTTGCTCGCCCCGAACACGAACTCGGGCAGCCCGGCCGCCTGGACGGCGTTCGCCTGGGCGAGCGCGACCGGCGACGAGTGGGCACCGAACATGGCGACCGCGCCGGCCTGGGCGAACCGGGTCACCAGCGGTACGGCCTCGCTCGGGTTGTTCGCGTCGTCCTGATAGTCGACCTTGACGGAGATGTCGCCGAGATCGCCCGACTCCTCGGCCTGCTTCAGGCGCAGTTCGATGCCCTTGCGGTACAGGTTGCCGGTCCGCGACACCGCACCGGAGAACGGCAGCGCCACGCCGACCAGGACCTCGCCGGACGCCGACTGGGCACCGGAGGCGGTGACGCTGCCGGAGTCGAGGGAGCAGGCCGTCAGTGCGGTGGCGGCGAGTACCAGGGCCAGGCTGGTACGCGTTGTCGCGGAAATCCATCGTGGAGGTCGGCTGCGGTGGAACACCAGGTCTCCTATTCCGGCCAGCCGGTATGGCGGCTGACCTCTACGCCCGAGCCGGGCGGGTGGTGGAACGCAATCTCCGTGCGGCACCTTGTGCGCGGTGCCGGCGCTCATCCCCAGGAGCCGGACGCCGTCATCGCTTGATCGCGATGGCCTTCGTCTCGACGTAGTCCTCGATGCCCTCGGTGCCGCCCTCCCGGCCCTGGCCGCTGTTCTTGAAGCCGCCGAAGGGCAGCTCCGGCCGGTTCGGCATGGCGTCGTTGACTCCGATGACGCCGAACTCGAGCCGCTCCATGGCGTCCCAGAGCCGGTTGAAGTCCGCGCCGAACACGTACGCGGCGAGGCCGTACGTCGTGTCGTTCGCCCGGGCGACCACGTCGTCGCCGTCGTCGAACGGGTAGACGGGGAGCACCGGCCCGAAGGTCTCCTCGTGCGCGATCTCCATCCCCTCGTGCACGTCGGTCAGCAGTGTCGGCTCGTGGAAGGCGCCCTTGAGCCGGGGGTCGTCCGGCGTCCAACGGTTGCCGCCGACAAGCACGGTCGCGCCCTTGGCGACCGCGTCCTCGACGTGCCGCCGCACCTTGGCGAGGCCGGCGAAGTCGATCAGCGGACCGGTCGTCACCCCGGTGTCGAGCCCGCGCCCGACGCGCAGCGCGGCGATCCGGTCGGCGAGCCGACCGGTCAGGTCGGCCAGCAGGGAGCGGTGTACGAACAGCCGGTTGATCGAGATGCAGCTCTGGCCCGCGTTGGGGAACTTCGCGATCATCAGGTTGTCGACCGTGCTGTCGAGGTCCGCGTCGGCGAAGACGATAGCCGGCGAGTGGCCGCCCATCTCCAGGGAGACGCGCCGCAGCACGGCACCGGGCCGGCGGGCCAGGCTCAGCCCCACCTCGGTGGAGCCGGTGAAACTCACCTTGCGGATCCGGGGATCGTCCATGACCGCGTTGACGACCTCGGCCGGGCGCGAGGTGGTGAGGACGTTCAGTACGCCGGGCGGAAGCTGCTCGTTGATCAGTTTGGTCACCGCGACCGCGATCAGCGGGGTCTGCTCCGCCGGCTTGGCCACCACGGGCGAGCCGGCCGACAGCGACAGCCCGATCTTGCGCATCAGCATGCTCGCCGGGAAGTTCCACGGGGTGATCAGCAGCGCCGGGCCGACCGGCGAGGTGAGGACGACACCGCGGCCGTGGGCCGAGGACGGGGTGACCCGCCCGTACGCCCGGCGCCCCTCCTCGACACCCCACTCCAGCATGGCGGCGCCCCGGAGGACCTCGCCGAGCGCCTCGGCGTACGGCTTGCCGTTCTCGACCGACAGCAGCCGGGCCAGTCCCTCGGCGTGCGCCCGGATGGCCTCCACGGCTGCCCGCAGCCGCGCGGCCCGGCCCTCGGCGGGCTCGGTACGCCACCCGTCGTACGCGGCCACCGCCGCCTCGGCCGCGGCGTGGGCCTCCGGCTCGCCGGCGTCGGCGGCCCGCCCGACGACCTCCAGCGTCGCCGGGTCGAGTACGTCGAACGTCGTCTCCGCCGTCGTCCACTTCCCGGCGATCAGCAGGGTCCGGCCGGGCTCGCCGGGCAGCAGGTCGACATCGAACTCGGTGGTGGTGGGTTGACCCACGACACTCACTCCTCTTCCTGTGTCTGAGAACGCGTCCGCGGACGCGGGCGGTCCGGGTCCGCCCCGGCCGCGATGGATGTCGGATCGGTCGACGCCGGTTCGAGCACGGCCGCGCCGACCGTGGAGACCGCGCCTGCCTGGGACTGCCCGTACAGGCGGAGCCGCGTTCCGCCGTCGCCCGCGCCGGCCGGCTCGGGTACGACCCACACCGTGAAGTCGTCCCTGACCAGGTCCATCCCGCGGTACGAGGCCGACAGCTCCCGCAGCACGCTGCCGCTGCCGCCGTACTCCAGTGCGCCACGGGCCAGCCAGGCCAGCTTCAACAGGCCGTGCACGATGGTCCCGGGCAGTCCGCTGGACCGCGCGTAGGACTCGTCGTAGTGCGCCTCGTAGAGGTCCTCGGTGGCGACCGCGTACCGGACGACGTCGCGCGGGGACACGGTGGTGGTGAAGACCCGGACCGCACCCACCGGCAGTTCCGCCCCGCCCGGCCGGCCGGTCGTGCCGGGCCGCGATCCGGTCGCCGTCGTTTCGGGCGGCGCGGTCGCCGGGTCCGGGAACCGCCGGATCGCGGTGTACCGGAGGGTCGCCACCCGGGCCCGGGAGTCGGTCCGCCGGTACACCGTCTCGATGGTGTACAGCTCCAGCCGCCCGGTCCGGCCGGTCTTGACCTCGGCGTCGACCACCGTGGAGTTGCGGTCGAGTGCGTCCCCGACCCGGACCTCGGTGTGCCAGTGGCACGCGTTTCCGCCGTTCAGCCGGGCGGGTGCGTCCGGGACACCCAGGGCGAAGGCGTCCACGTACTGCGCGCTCAGGAAGGACGGTGGAACCAGCTCCGCCCGGCCGTCCACCGGCAGATAGGGGTGCTGGGCGAGTCCGGACACCTCCCGGACCCGCTCGGCCCGCCAGCGCTCGCAGCGGAACGGCGCCCAACCGGTGCTGTTGCCGACGATCGCCGAGGGGTCATGCATCGGAGCCTCCCCGCGGGGCACGGTCCTCGGGCAGCCAACTCGCCTCGCGCAGCGCGTTGCGTACCTGCGGGGCGATCGGCTGTTCGAGTTCCTCGTTGATGTGTGCGAGCAGTCCGGCGGTGCGGCTGACGATCGCCATTCCGCGGTGCAGGTTCCAGGGGATGCCGACGCCGAGCAGGATCGCCGCCGCCGCTCCGGTGGCGTTCACCACGAGCCGGCGACCGGCCCGCCGCTCGATCGCGGCACCGACCGCGGCCAGCCAACCGGTCTCCTCGGCCGCGACGTCCAGCTCGGTGGCGACCTGGAGCAGCCGGATCGCCCGTGGATCACCGCCGCGGTGCAGCCCGTGCCCGAACCCGGGCACCCGGCGGCCGCCGTCGAGGATCCGCCCGACCGCCCGCTCGGCCGCGACCCGGGCATCGGTGCCGACCCCTACCTCGGCGCCGATGCCGGCCAGGAGCTTGCCGGTCTGCTCCATCGAGCCGAGCAGCGAACTGCCCGCGCCCAGCACGCCGGCGGCCAGCGCGCCCTGGAGCGCGTCCGGCGCCGCCGAGTAGGTCAGCCGGGCGGCCAGGGCACTCGGCTGCATCCCGTGGTCGACCAGGCTGACCAGGACGGCGTCCACGGCGCGGACCTGTGCGCCCGACGGCCGCCGGCCGGTCACGGTGAGCAGCAGGGTCTCGGTGTACGACGTGTGCCCGATCAGCTCGTCGACCAGGTCGTACCGGCGCAGCTCGATCCGCTGGGCGTTCGCGTGTCCGACGTTGGTGGAGATGCCGAGGCCAGGGCGGTGCCGCACCGGCTCGGACCCAGTCTCGCTCATCGGCCGGCCCCGGTGGTGAAGGCCAGCGCGTCGAGCACCACGGTCCCGCCGTCGACCACCCGGATCGGGTTGCACTCGATCTCCCCGATCCCGGCCGCGCCGTGCCGGACGACGGCGTCGAGCCGGGTCAGCACGGCGGCGATCTCCTCGGCCAGCCCCGGTACGTCGACCGACGGCTGGGACTCGAACCGGGCCGCCAGCTTGAGCCGCCGTACCTCGTGCGCGACGTACGCCGGGTCGTACGGCGGCACCAGGGTGCGTACGTCGTCGATCTCGTTCGCCCAGATCCCGCCGCTGCCGAGCACGGCGCGGCTGCCGAAGGTGGCGTCGGCGAGCACTCCGACGATCAGCTCCGGCCCGGCCGGGACCTGCTCGACGACGAGCGCCTTCGTCATGCCGAACTGCCCGGCCATCCGCTCGTACGCCGCCGCCAGCCGGTCCGGGCCGTCGAGCCCGACCTCGACCGCGCCCTGCCGCGCCCGGTGGGCCAGGAAGGGCTCGACGAGCTTGAGTACGCACGGGTAGCCGACCTGCTCGGCCGCCGCCAGCGCGTCCCGCACGCCGCTGACCTCGACCCGCCGCGGCGTGCGTACGCCCAGCCGGTCGAGCAGCTCCATCGCCCGCGCCTCGTCGAGGCCCTGCCGCTGGCCGGTCCCGAGCCCGGTCAGACCGGCGCCGATCGCCTCGTCGAGGTCGACCGCCGGCGCCGGGCCGGTCCGGCCCGGCGCCTGCCGCTGGCCCTGTTGGCCGGCCCGGACGAGTCCCATCCCGCGCAGTGCCCGGGCCGGGTCGGCGCCGACCACCAGGCCGGCCTGGGCGGCCGCCAGGCGAATCCGGTCGCTCACGCCGAGCCAGGACAGCACGAGGGGGTTACGCAGCTCGGCGCGCGTCCGGACGAGGATGTCGATCAGCTTCTCCCCGAGGTACTCCATGCTGCCGAGGAAGACCAGCAACGTGTCGACCGAGGGATCGCGGTCGAGGATCCGCAGGGTGTTCGCCATCAGGTCGACGTCGTTGATCACCTGGGCGGTGAAGTCGATCGGGTTCGTCAGCCCGGCGAACGCCGGCAGTGCCGCCCGCAGGTCCCGCATCGTGTCGTCGGAGAGGTCGGTCAGCGGTACGCCGAACCGGTCGCACGCGTCCGACAGGTACGCGGCGGCGCCGCCGGAGTTGGTCGCCACCGCCAGCCCGTCGACCGGCGTGTCGATGGTCAGGGCACGGGCGACGTCGACCGCGTCGTCCATGCCGCGCAGCCGGACCGCGCCGAACCGGTCGAAGACGGCGTCGAAGGCACTGTCCACACCGGAAAACTGCGCGGTGTGCGACGCTACCGACCTGCTCCCCCGCTCGGAGGCGCCGGACTTCAGCAGGAAGACCGGCTTGCCCGCTGACTGCAACTCGCCGAGGGCGACCGCCAGCTGCTCGCCGCTCGCGACGCCCTCGACGTACCCGATCACGGATGAGGTCGCGGGATCGGTGGCGAGGTAGCGAAGGTAGTCGGGGAACGTCACGCCCGCCTCGTTGCCGGTGGCGATGACGTGTGAGAAGCGGCCGCCCGCCCAGTACGCCTCGGTCAACAGGTTGAAGGCGGTGCCGCCGCTCTGCGAGACGAGGGCCACCCCGCCCGCCTCGATCGCCGGCATGGTCTCCAGGGTCGTCGCGAACGTCGCGAAGGAGGAGTGTGCGAACGACGCGAGCCCCAGACTGTTCGGCCCGGCGAGCGCGATTCCGGCCGATTCGGCGATCCACGACAACCGCTCCTGGAGTGCCTTTCCGTCGGCGCCGGTCTCGGCGAATCCGCCGCCGAACACCACGGCCGCCCGCGCGCCACGCCCGGCCGCCTCTTCCAGCGCGGCAACCGCCGCCTCGGCCGGAATGCAGATGATGAACAGCTCGACGTCCGCCGGCAGCGAGGCGATGTCCGGATAGCAGCGCAGGCCCTGCACCGACTCGTACTTCGGGTTGACCGGGTAGATCGACCCGTGGTAGCCACGGTCGGCGAGTATGCGCAGCGGGCGGCCCCCGATCCGGTCCGGACGGTCCGACGCGCCGACGACAGCGATGCTCGACGGCCGCAACAGGTAGCGGATCGACTCGTACCGCAGAGTCTGCATGGGTTCTCCGTTCCGAGAGCGCACCGCCCGCAGCCAGGACGAACGGGGCCACGGCCGATGTTGATGATCGCCGAGTATGGATACCGGGTGTTGTGATTGTCAACAGTCTGACCCCAGGTCGGTCATCGGCGGGTCGGCAGCGACAATGGTGCGAGCCACCCGCGATCCCCGAGAGATCGATCCGGCCACCCCGCGCCGGCGCCACGGACATCGACCTGGACCCCGGCTCGGCGCCGGGCACGACCGGCCCGGGGTGGCCCGGATCCGGCGTGGCAAACTGGCGCGCATGGTGGAAGCGACCGCGGGCGGGGAGACGCTAGCGACGGATATGGTGATAACCGAGTTGCTCTCATTTCGGCTACACCGGGTGGTCAACGCATTCGAGCGCAGCGCGGCCCTGCTCTTCCGTCGGGAATTCGACGTCAGCCTGGGTGAATGGCGAGCCCTGGCGCTACTCGGCGGCGGAGTGGCGAGCACCACGAATCGCATCGCGCGACTCGCCGGCATCGACCCCGCTCAAATGAGCCGTATCGTCACAAAGCTCGTTGACCGCGGTTTCGTCGTCCGCTCCAGCGGCCCCGGCAACAGTTCGCCCATCTCCCTGACGCCGGCCGGCCAGCGCACGTACCGAGGTCTGATCGCGGCGGCGCGGACCCGGAACACCGCGTTTCTCTCCGCCCTCACCGAGGACGAGATCGTCCACCTCAACAGCGCGCTGGAAAAACTGGCGACCCTCGCGATCGCCATGGAACGGACCGGATCCGACCGCGAGGGCGGCACGAGCGCGGACATCACCCGGTGATTCCGGCGCCGCCGGAGCGCTCCGCGATCGGTCGGAGAAGGCGCGCCGGTGACGAGCGGGCCGGCCGGGCCTCCTGCCAGGCGGTCCGGGCGACTACCGCCCATCGGTCGCGCCGCTGTTCCATCAGGACGTGGGCGGCACGAGGTCTCCGGTAGTTACGGGTCCCGTTGGGACGACGAACCCGCTACCGGAGACCTCGTGGCGTGGAGGTCGCCCAGCCCTGGCCCATCAGTGCCTTCATCGTCTTGCCCTTGGTCCGGACCTGGTACGACGAGGTCAGGTCCGAGCCCGGGTACTGGTCGGTGTAGGGCAGGTTGTGGAAGGCGAAGGCGGTGCCACAGGGGCATAATTCGATAACCACGTTGCGGTTCGCCTCGTGCGCGGCCTCGTACACCGCCTTCCAGAACCGCGCGAAGCCCTCGGTCGACTCCTCGGGCCGGTCGTGCCCGTGCGGCGGCGCTCGACGACCTGGCCGAGAAGTGGGGCGACCGCTACCCAGCCGTGATCCGGCTCTGGGACAACGCCTGGTCCGAGTTCATCCCGTTCCTCGACTACGACCTCGAGGTCCGGAAGGTCATCTGCTCGACGGATGAAATCGTCAAGTCTCCGCCCGGGTTTTCGCGGGATTGTGTTTGCCAGTGCGCGACGAAGACCTCGTAGGCGCGTTCGGCTTGTTCGAGCACACTACCGCAGGCACGGGGTTACAACGATTTCTATCGATTTGTCATTCGAGCGGAGATGGCGCCTACATCCGGCTCAGTCCCAACAGGTTGGTGCCAGTCCCCCGACGTCCGAGCACCCACGGAGCACCCAGCGAGCTCCACCCCGACGGCCAAGGTCGTGCTACCGGGCACCAACTGGCCACAGATGGTCGGCGCGCGAACCACAATCCATGGCACGAACTCCGGCAACCCGCAATTCGCGTCACCGATGCCCTCACAGGCCCGACCAGGTAAGACCGTCGTACTAGTTTTGGCTCGCTACAGGCGTTTTGACGTGTTGATTTGTCCACTGAACGATGGTAAATGGCGATATGCCCCCTGTCATGAATCGACGCGGCCGGCCGGGCTGTTGGGTGTGGGACCGGTGAGTTGGGCCTGCGCGTACCTGCGGAAGGCGGCGACCAGGTGACTGCGGTCGTCCGCGCGGGTGGCGAGCGCGACGTGGGCGGGTTCGACGCCGTGCAGCGGAATCGAGGTGAGGTCGGGGCGGAGGCCCTTGATGTTGAGGCCGGCGGAGATGGCCACCGCCTGCCCGGCGGCGACGAGCTCGAATTTGTCCTCGGGGGCGTCGATGGTGGGCCCGTCGGGCGCGCGGCGCCCGTCCGGACGTGGATCGATGCGCCAGAAGGCGCTCCACTCCGGGCCGGCTTCGCGTAGTCGGGGTACCGGCTCGTCGGCGATGTCCTCGAGGGTGACCTGTTCCTTGCCGGCCAGCCGGTGGCCCAGTGGCACGATCACCACGCGCGGCTCGTCGTAGAGGATCGTGACGTGCAGTCGGTCGGTGGGGAACGGCAGCCGGCTGACCACCGCGTCGACCTGATGCTCCAGCAGCGCGGCGTGGATGTCGTGCCAGCCCAGATGCCGGGCGTGCACAGCGACGTCGGGATGCCGGTGACGCATCTCGCGTACGACCGGTGTGATGATGATGCCGGTGGTGTAGCCGACGGTGATGCGGCTGGGCTGGGCGGCGGCCTTGGTGCGCGCGACGGCCTGGGCCGCGGTGCGTAGTAGCGCTCTCGCCTGCGGCAGGAACACCTCGCCGGCCTCGGTCAGACGGCTGCCCTGCGGGGTGCGGTGCAGCAGCCGGGCGCCGAGTTGCTGTTCCAGGCGGTGGATCTGCCGGCTCATGGACGGTTGGGTGAGGTGCAGCGCCTCGGCGGCGCGGCCGAAGTGCCCGTGTTCGGCGATGACCGTGAAGCAGTGCACCAGCCGCAAATCGAGGTCCACCGGGGATGGCGGCGGTTCGGACATGTTCGAACGGTAGTCCTCGCGCCCGCGACCCGGCAATAGCGGTTCGACCGCTGCGAGCTGCGGTGATTCGCGATCTGTATCGCGCGATACGGAAGTGTCATTGGACCCGAGACCTCGTCCGACGGCAGGGTGGAGATACCGGCCGGCACCTTCTGATGTGCCCCGCCGAAGCCGGTCCGAATTCGAAGGAGTGCCACCGGCGTGCGCGTGTTCGCCATCGGTGTGCCTGGCCGGACTCGTCGACGACCACGCGCGTGGCACGAAGACATCCGTTGGAGGTTTGTCGTGACGATCCACCCACGAACCGGCCCGCCGCTCGCCGTGCGGAGGCGATGGTCGGCGCGTCGGACGCTGATTCCACTACTGGTCAACACACTGCTCGCCACCGCTGCCGTTGTCTCCACCCCGGTGTCCGCCGTCGCCTCCGACACCGGCTGTGCCCGGTTCGGCTCCTCCTTCGATCCGGAGCCGATCGAGGGTAGGTCCCTGAGTCAGGCTATTACGCGGCGGGTCCTGGGGGACAGCATCGGGGTCTGGCAGGCCAAGTGGTGGACCCAGGGCAACATCCCGGGCACCGGGCCGGACGCCGACCACGAGCCGTGGAAGCTGATCGGCCCGGCCAACTGACCCACCAGGGATCGGGGCGCCCTGCTGTCGTCCTCCACCGGAGAACCCGGCCGCGAGTCGACACCAACGAAACGGAGACGCAGTTGCTCACCTCACGACCAAGACACGCCTGGGCGACGGTCACCGCCGTCGCCGTCGCCACAACCGGTCTCGTCGCCATCGGTGGCGGATCGGCGTACGCCATGGATCCGATCGACGTCACGGACGTGCCCGGGGCGTTGACCGCCGAGTGGAACGACTGGGCCGGCGAGGAAGCCGACAAGTCCATCGACAACACTCCGTACTCGAAGTACTTCACCCTCCACTCCACGACCTGGCTGCAGTACCTGGCCGCAAATCCGACGACCGTGACCGGTTACCGGATCACCTCGGCCAACGACTTCCCCGATCGCGATCCGCGGAGCTGGGTCTTCGAGGCGTCACCGAACGGAACGACGTGGGTGACGCTGGACAGCCGCAGCGATCAGAGGTTCGTCGCGCGTCACTCGCGCAAGTCGTACACGTTTCCCAACACCACCGCGTACCACTACTACCGGCTACGAATCACCGCCAACGCCGGTGCGGCGGGCACCCAGCTCGCCGAATGGCAGATCCTCGGGACGACAACCGCGACGACCCCACCGCCGTCGGCGCCGAGCGGGCTGACCGCCCAGGTGGTCTCCGGCGACCAGATCGTCCTCAGCTGGCAGGACAACACCCGGTGGGAGACCCGCTACCGTATCGAGCGGTCGATCGACGGGACCAACTGGGACTGGTCACGCGACCTACCGGTCGGCACCACCCGGTTCCATGGCCTGGGGCTCGCCGGCAACACCCGGTACCACTACCGCGTCCGGGCGGAGAACGGCACCGGCCGCTCCGGGTACGCGACGGTAGACGCCACCACGGGGGATCCGAACCTCCCCGCGACCTGGCAGGAGCACTGGAACGAACACGTCCAGCCGCTGACGCGGACGACGTACAACGACGACGTCGGGGTCTACCTCGACCCGGACGTGGATCCGGCGCAGGCCGGCTGGCTCGACACCTTCACCACCGCCATGTGGCGGTACACCAGGCAGACCTACGGTTCGTTCAGCAACCCCCGGCTCGCCGCCATCTTCCACGAGGGCCGGTACGGCGGTGGGCATCCGGCCAATGTCTTCGACGGGCACCACGACCATCGCAACGTCATCGACATCGGCGTCGACAACTGGGACCAGGCGACCGACTGGCATCGGGACATCATCGTTCACGAGATCGGGCATATCGTCGAGGGCTCCTCCCTGGGAGTCCGCAACTCGCCGGCTTTTCCCATTTGGAATGACAGCGCCTGGTGCGAGATCTACGGGTACGACATGTACGTCAACCTCGGGATGACCGCCGATGCGGACCGCGCGTACCACCACCTCGTCACCGCCACCTACGACAATCCGCGCACCGACACGTACTGGTTCCGGGACTGGTTCTATCCGATCTGGCGGGACCACGGTAGAACCGCTCCGCTGACCAATTTCTTCGAACTGTTGGCCGCGAACTTCCACCAGCACAACGGGGCGTACGCCCGCGACCTCAACTGGGGCGAGTTCGTGCACTTCTGGAGCGGCGCGGCTGGCGTGAACCTAAAACCGCTGGCGACCACGGCATTCGGCTGGCCGGCCGAGTGGGAGCACCAGTTCGTCCAGGCGCAGCACGACTTCCCCGGTGTGACCTACCCGCAAGGCTGAGCTCGCGAGGAGCAAACGCTATAAGGAACGCATGCCCTGACTCGTGACCAGTACGTCTTGATCACACGACCGCAGGCGCCCGGAGGGGCTGCTGGTTGGCACGCGGTGGGATGGACCTGGCCGCGACGGGAGCGAAGGAGGGGAGTCATCCCCTCCTTCGGGAGCATCTGTTACCGCAAGGGCCACACGGCAGCGATGATGGCATGACCGCATCACAGACCAGTTCAGGCAGCGCCCAGCGCCTCGCCGTCGTCACGGGCGGTCTGCAAAGGAACGGCCGCCGTGCCGCCGCCCAGCGCCCTGGTGAACAACAGACCTCGTAATCGGCGGCGCCGGCGGCGTCGGTCCGGTCCCGCTACGAAAGGCGAAGCATGGAAACCTCCAGTGACGAGAACGCCTCAGCCGTAACAGACGGGGAAGTCGACCCCGATAACGGGGACCTCAGCCGCCGCACGTTTCTCATGTCCGTTACGGCGGCCGCAGCGGGTATGGCGGGGGCAACAGTAGGACCCGTCGCAAGTCCGGCTGTCGCCGGACCCTCGCACGCCACGGCCGCCCGGGCGTACACCGTCGCCGCCGGCGCGGCGGCCGAGATCACCCTGTCGGTCAACGGGCAGCGCCATGCGGTCACAGTGGAGCCGAGGGTGACCCTGCTGGACGCGCTGCGTGAACGCCTCCACATGACCGGCACGAAAAAGGGCTGCGACCGGGGCGAGTGCGGCGCGTGCACGGTGCTGTTGAACGGTGAGCGAATCAAGTCCTGCCTGACCCTGGCGGTCATGACGCAGGACGCCGAGGTCACCACCGTGGAAGGACTGGCGCGAGGCAATGACCTGCACCCTGTACAGGAGGCGTTCATCCGTCATGACGCGTTTCAGTGCGGCGCGTGCACGCCCGGTCAGATCATGTCCGCCGTGGCCTGTATCGACGAAGGTCACACGAGCTCCGAGGCCGAGATCCGAGAGTGGATGAGCGGAAACCTGTGCCGGTGCGCGGCTTACCAGAACATCGTCGCGGCTGTAGCCGACGCGGCAGAGGAGATCGGGCGGTGAGGGCGTTCGGGTACACAGTCGCGAAAGATCCGGCCGACGCGGTACGGATCGCCGCCAGGACACCGAACTCGACGTTCATCGCCGGCGGAACCGATCTGCTCAATCTCATGCGGGACGGAGCGGAGGTTCACGACCACTTGGTGGATCTGAGCCACCTGAACATCAACCGGATCGCTCTCGACTCCCGGTGGCTGCGCGTTGGTGGCCTGACCCGGATGCGGGAGGTCGCCGAGCACTCCGGGCTGAGGGGAGCGTTCCCGGTGTTGTCGGAGGCGCTGCTGGCCTCGGCTTCCCCACAGGTACGCAACATGGCCACGATCGGTGGGAACCTGTTGCAACGCACCAGGTGCGGGTACTTCCGTGACCCGGCCTCACCGTGCAACAAGCGCGCTCCCGGCAGTGGCTGCCCGGCGATCAACGGGAACAACCGCGGGCATGCGATTCTCGGTTGCAGTGACCACTGTATCGCTACGCATCCCTCCGACCTGGCGGTGGCGCTGACGGCGCTGGACGCATGGGTGCGTCTGCTCGGCCCTGACGGAGCCCGGGCCGTCCCCATGTCCGACTTCTACCTCCTACCCCGGTCGACCCCGGCGAAGGAGACGGTGATACGCAGCGGAGACCTCATCACCGGGGTGGACGTTCCACGCACGTCCCTGGCCACCCACTCGCGCTACCTGAAACTGCGCGACCGGGCGACCTTCGAGTTCGCTGTGGTGTCCGTGGCGGCCGCGCTCCAGTTGAGAGGCGGTGTCGTGCAGGACGTGCGACTGGCGTTCGGCGGGATAGGCACACGTCCGTGGCGGGACCCGCGCGTCGAGGCCTCGCTACGAGGCCGTCCGCTCACGGAGGCGGCGATCGACAACGCGGGCCGGGCCCTCGTCCGGGAGGCCACGCCGTACGAGGACAACAGGTTCAAGGTCCAACTCGTTCAGCGGGCGCTGGCGAGCGTCCTCGGCGATCTCGGAGGCATGCGATGACCGAGCTGGTCGGTCAGGGTGTGGAGCGGGTGGACGGCCGGGTGAAGGTCACCGGCGCGGCCCGGTACGCCGCGGACAACGAGTTGACCGACGCGCTGCACGGTTTCATGGTGATGAGCACGATCGCCCGGGGAGAGATCCTCGAGATCGACACCCGTGCGGCGCTGGCCCACCCCGGAGTCGTGGCGGTCTACACCCACCGCGACATGCGGAGGTTCACGATGCCGGCATTCCCGTACACCAAGGGCTTCGTGCCGATGCAGGATACCCGTATCCACCACAACGGGCAGCCGGTCGCCTACGTGGTGGCCGAAACCCTGGAGCAGGCACAGGAGGCCGCCAACCTCGTGCGCGTGCGCTACCGCGCCGAGGAGGCCGTCGTACGGCTGGCAGACGCGATGGACGAAGCGTTCCTGCCGCCCGCGTTCCGTGAAAGGGAGAACGAGTACGTCTGCGGTGACGCCGAGGCAGCTTTCGGGCAGGCACCGGTCCGGATCGAGCGGTCCTACAGCAGCCCGATGCAGCATCACAATCCGATCGAGCCCCATACCACCACCGCCGTTTGGAAGGACGACGAGCTGACTCTCTACGAGAGCGCACAGGGCGTCGTCTTCACCCGCATGATCGTGTCTCAGGCGTTCAACATCACCGATCTGACCAAGGTCCGGGTGGTCTCGCCCTACCTCGGCGGAGGCTTCGGCGCCAAGGGGCCCGTCTATCCCCACACTCTGCTCACCGCGGAGGTGGCGAGGCTCGTCGGACGGCCGGTAAAGCTGGTGCTGTCCCGGGCGCAGATGTACACCTCGAACGGCCACCGTTCCGAGTTCAGGCGCCGGCTGCAGGTGGGCGCGACCCGGCAGGGCGTGCTGACCGCGATCGTCGACACCTCGACGCAGCAGCTGAGCCGTACCGAGAACGGGGTCTACAACTTCAGCGATTCTACGATCAAACTTTACACCTGCCCGAACGTGCACGTTCGGCAGATGGGCGTCAAGCTGGATCTGCACACGTCCAGCTACATGCGCTCACCCGAGACGACTGCTCACTTCGCTCTTGAGACCGCCTTGGACGAGCTCAGCTACGAGGTCGGCATCGACCCCGTGGAGGTGCGGGTACGCAACCACACCACGATCGACCCGAGCGACCACCTGCTGGAGTGCTACCGGATGGGGACCAAGGCGTTCGGCTGGGAGCGGCGCGATCCCCGGCCGGGGTCCATGAGGGTTGGCGACGAGTACGTGGGCTGGGGCATGGCCACCGAGTTCCACAGCTTCAACTCGATCGAGTCCTTCGCCTCGCTCACCGTCGGGCTGGACGGGCGGGCGACCCTGCGGACCGCGAGCCAGGAGATCGGCACCGGCACCTACACCGTGCTGACTCAGGTCGCTGCCGATGGGCTCGGCGTACCGCTCGGCCACGTCACGACGCTGCTCGGCGACACCGAGTTTCCCCGTGCGTCGATCTCGGCGGGTTCGTCCACGATGCCGAGCGTGGTCGGTCCGGTGGATCAGGCGGCGAGGACCGCGAGAGACACCGTGGTACGTCGCGCTGTCGCCGACCCCCATTCCGATCTGTATGGCGTGCCGGCCGAGGACGTCGTCGTGGAGGACGGTCGGCTGTACGCCCGAGGCGACCGCCGTCGCCGTGACACCTTCCGTGGCGTCATGCGTCGCCGTGGCAGCGTGCTCGAGGTGCAGGGCGAAAGGCGGAACGTACCCGGACACACGTCTGGAGCAGTGTTCGTGGAGGTCCGGATACGGCCACGGGTCGGCGCGTTGCGGGTGAGCCGCGTCGTGGCCGTCTACGACGTAGGGCGGGTGCTCAACCGCCGGACCGCGCGCGGACAGGTGATCGGCGGCGTGACCTGGGGCCTGGGCTTCGCGCTGATGGAGCACACGATGGTGGATCCTCACACGGCCCGGGTCGTCAACCCCAACCTGTCCGCCTATCTGGTCCCGGTCTGCGCCGATGTCCCGTCGGTGGAAGCCCTGTTCGTCGATCGCGCGGACGACAACCACAAACCCTCACTTGGCGCACGCGGCTTTGGTGAGACACCCGGAACAGGGGTGCCCGCGGCGATCGGCAACGCGATCTACCACGCCACCGGCCTCCGCCTCCGGGATGTCCCGTTCACCCAGGACAAACTCTTGTGACCGACCCTCATATCAACGGAGTGGCCATGTCTCCCGGTTTTACGCCGATCCTTTCCTGCCCGGATCCTGGCATGGGGCCTGGTGCTGGAACGAGGTCGTCGCCTATCTCGTGCCGAATGGCCGCCCGGCGCTGGCGGTTGACATGGCCGGACACGGGCTGCGTGCCCGCCGGCCTGATTGCCTGACCATGCGTCCGTTCGACCCGGCGGCGCTGGCCACCGAAGTCTCGCCGGTGGCCGCTGTGGACCTCGACCACGCGGCCGATCTGCTGGGTTCTCAGATGGTCCGTGCCGGTTCGGATCGCTGAGACGGATGCTGTGCGGGGGTGTGGGTGACAAGTCCAGACCGCCTGGTGGGGCGCGACCAGGAGCTCGGATTGCTGGCCGCCGCCGCCGAGGAGCTGGCGCTCGGGCGGGGTTCGGCGTTCTGGGTCGAGGGCGAGCCAGGCGTCGGCAAGTCCGCACTCGTCGAGGCTGGGATCGCCGCGGCACGTGCCCTGGGTTGCGAGGTGTTGTGGGGTACGGCGGACCAGTTGTCGCAGCGTTCGCCGCTCGGGGTCATGCTGAGCTGCCTGGGCGTCCGGGTGCGCTCACCCGACCGGCGGCGCGCCGAGATCGCGGAGTTCCTGCTCGGGCGGGGCCCGGGGCTCTTCCGCGACTTCGACGTCGCGTACGCCACGGCGGCCGAGATGCTGGTCGCGTTGGTGGACGAGCTGTGTACGGCGGCGCCCACCGTACTGGTGATCGACGATCTGCAGTGGGCGGACCCGGCGTCGGTGACGGTGTGGCAGCGCCTCTGCCTGGCCGTGGAGCAGACGCCGTTGATGCTGGTGGGGGTGTGCGGTCCGATCCTGCGCCGGCCCGAGGTGGTCAACGTCCGGACCGTGTTCAGCCTGCGCGACCAGACCCTGATCGCCCTCGAACCACTGACTGACGCCGACACGGCCACGCTGGTGGACATGCTGGCCGGGGGGCGGCCAGGCCCCAACCTCGCCCGCTGGGTGGCCGCCGCGATGGGCAACCCGCTGCACCTGCGGGAGCTGGTCGAAGCGCTACTGCGGGAGCGGATGATCCGGGTACGCGACGGCGTCGCCGATCTGCCCGACGACCAGGCCGACCGGGTGCCGGTGTCGCTGGCCGACGCGCTGAGTGGCCGGTTGAGTTTCGTGCCCGACGTGGCGGTTCAGGCCCTCGACACCGCCGCGATGCTCGGTCATGAGTTCTCCGTGACCGAGCTGGCCACGCTCGTGCGGAGGCCGGTGCGGATGCTGTCCAACGGCCTGGGCGACGCGGTCGCGGCCGGGATCCTGGTGCGGTCGGGTTCGAGAATGGCGTTCCGCCATCCGCTGATCCGGCAGGCGCTGTACGAACGCATCCCGGTGCCCGTACGCGCGGCTCTGCATCTGGACGCCGCGCGCGTGCTCGCTGACGCCGGCGGTGACCCGCTGACGGTGGCGCAGCAGTTGCTCGCCGCCGATCAGCTGGGCGACCGGTGGGTCCGCGGCTGGTTGCTGGCGGCGGCGCCCGCGGTGGCCGCGCGCGCCCCCGATGTCGCGGCGGCGCTGCTGCGGCGGGAGCTCGGCCGACTGTCGGCGGCCGCTGCCGACCAGGCGCCGGTGCTGACCGCGCTGGCCAGGATCCTGCTCGGGATGGGCCGTCACGAGGAGGCCGCGTCGCACGCCCGGCGGGCGATAGCGGTGCTGACCGAGCCGGAGGAGCGGGGCGAGATGTACTGGGTCCTCACCCGCGCGCTGGTCTGTGGCGGCCACACCGACGAGGCCCTCGACGCGCTGCGGGAGGATGCCTTCGCGCAGCCGGGCAAGCTGGGCTCGTGGCGTCCCCGGCTGCTGGCGTCGGCGGCGATGGCTGTGCGCGCCAGCCGGGGCGACCTGGTGACGGCCGACGCCAAGGCGGCCGAGGCGCTGCGCGAGGCTGAGCTGTCCGGCGACGCGTACGCCATGGGGTACGCGCTGACCGACCTGTGGATGACCGAATCGGTCCGGCGGCGGCATCGGTCCGCGCTGGATCTGGTGGACCGGGCGCTGCGGGTGCTCGGCGACGAACCTGACCACGCCGATGTTCGGATGTTCGCGCTGCACGCGCGGGTCTTCACGCTGCAGAACCTGTGCCGGTGGGCCGACGCCGAGGCGGCAGTGCGGCAGGCCAGCCAGGTGGCTCGGGCGCCGGGCAACGCGGTGGGTGCGGCGACCGGGGTGACCGCCGCGGTCCTGCTGTACTGGACGGGACGGTGGGACGACGCGATCGCGGAGCTGAGCTCGGTCGACGAGGATGGGCCTGGAATCACCTACGCCGGGCTGCGCGAGCGGGGGCCGACGATGCTGCGGCACGGCGTGGCCGCGCTGCTGGCGGTCCGGCGCGAAGACCGGGCGGGCGCGGCGGAGCATTTCGCGGCCGGTTCGGCGTTGCCGGTGGAGACCCCCGCCGACCGCGAGAACCGGGATTTCCTGCAGGCCGCTCGGGCGTTGGCCGCCGAGCGGGACGGCGCGCTCCAGCTCGCGGTGTCCACGTTCGGCGAGATCCTGGACCGGCGGCCGGGTGAGATGACGCTGATCCACCAGTGGCTGCCGGACCTGGTGCGGGTCTCGCTGGCCGCCGGTGACCGCGACGCGGCCAGCGGCGCGGTGGAGGCGAGCCGGCGCGAGGCCGCCAGGGAGGCCGAGCCGTGGCGGGCCGAGGCCGCCCGGCTGCGCTGCGAGGGACTGTTCGGCGACGATCCGGCCCCGCTGCGGGCGGCGGTGGCCCACTACCGCGCGGTTGGTCCCGCCGTGGATCTGGCGGGCGCGCTGGAGGATCTCGCGGTGGTGCTCGCCGGTCGGGAGACCGCCGCGTGCCGCGCCGCGCTGAACGAGGCGGTCGAGTTGTACGCCGGATTCGGCGCGACCTGCGACATCCGCCGCACCGACGCCCGGCTGCGGCGGCGGGGCGTGCGCCGTGGCGTCCCCGGCGCCCGGACGCCACGCGCCGCCACCGGCTGGACGGCGTTGACCGACACTGAGCGCCGCGTCGCCCTGCTGATCGCCGAGGGCCGGTCCACGCCGGACATCGCGTCGACCCTGTTCCTGTCCCGGCGTACGGTGCAGACGCACGTTTCCCGCGTACTGGCCAAGCTGGAGCTGCACAGCCGGGTGGAGATCGCGCGGGAAGTCTACGCATCGACAAATGCAAATGGATAAAGCGACGTCTCTTGCCTGATGTCCCCCGCCGCCAGGCCGGGGACGCTGTCACCATGGCGATCAATATCAACCGCAACGCCCCGCCCGTCGCCGGACGGGGACTTCCACGATCTCTGATCGTGGGGCTCGTCCTTGCCCTGCTGGCTGTGTCCGGAGCCGTCGCCGCGCCCAGTCCCGCCGCGGCCAACCCGATTCCGTCCACCGCGGCGCAGCGCGCCGAACTCGCCCAGTGGTGGGCGCCGGTGCACTTCCAGGACGTCGACACCAGCGGCGACACGTCGTTCGGCGGCGAATCCGACTACCTCACGTCGTACGACTTCGACGGCGACCTCAACGGCCGCAACAACTGGGAGAACGCCAGCGAGCACCCGTTGCGGGCCTACATGTACTACTCGGTGGTCCAGACGCGGACCTTCTCCTACCTGCTGTACGTGTTCTTCCACCCGCGCGACTGGGCTGACGGCTCGCTCGACGACTCCCTCGAGGACGTCAGCGAGCACGAGAACGACACCGAAGCCGCCCTGATGGTGGTGGCCAACGACGACACCCCGCACGGCACGCTCAAGGCCGTCATCACCGTGTCGCACAGCGACTTCCACTCCTGGGTGCCCGAAGGCAGTGACTTCACCAGCGGGGACGAAACCGTCGAGGATTCGATCGGGTTGATGAGCAGCCCGCACGACGACGGTCATCAGCGCCCATGGACGGGCCAGCAGACCGGCAGTCACGCCGCGTGGGCCATGGGTCCCGATTACACGCCCTCCAACGAACTGCGGGCGGAGTACGACAACGGTGACGGGATTCTCTACTACCCCGGCTCCACCGCCGAGGTGCCCGAGGGGCCCGACGACCGGGACGTGCGGTACGCCCTGACCGACATCTTCGCCCCCGGCGGCATGTGGGCCAACCGCAACCTGACGACGTTGTTCGCCACGGTGACCAACTTCGCCGGCGACGACGGCGACAACCCGAACGGCGCCAGGTGCGGCTCCGGCACGGTGTTCGACGTCTGCCATACCGACAGCGCCAGCGCGCCGTGGGCGTTGGACGACGCCAACGACGGCCCGGGCAAGGGGTACCTGGCCACCAACCCGGGTGAGCTGGTGCACAACTACTTCAACTGGCCTGGCAAGCCCGACTCGGCCGACCTGGAGTACACCTGGAACGAGTACAACGGGGTGACCCCGCCCGACCCGGAGGACCCGGCCTCCCCCGATCCGGCCGCCAACGGCGGGGCGGGCGACCCGACGGAGAGGCACCCCGGTGGCGACGACGGCGGCGCCAAGCCGCCCACCGGCGCCCATCACACCTGCCGACCGGACGGCATGCCGCCCACGGCGGACTTGGACACCCCGTACTGCCTGGTCTACGACTCCGAGGGCCGGGAGTGGCTCGGCGAGGGCCGGCCCCGCCGCGTGATCGGCTACTTCAACGGGGGCCGCACCGGCTCGGACGGCACCCCGCACTACCTGGTCAAGAACATTCCATGGTCGAAGGTGACGCACATCAACTACGCCTTCGCCCACGTCCAGGACAACGAGATATCCATAGGCGACACCGGTGACGAGGACAACCCCAACCCGGCCGTCGAACAGACCTGGCCCGGCGTAGCGGGCGCGGAGATGGATCCCGAACCGGACTACCAGGGGCACTTCAACCTGCTGACCAAGTACAAGAAGCTGCACCCGAGGGTCAAGACGCTGATCTCGGTAGGCGGCTGGGCCGCCTCAGGCGGCTTCTACACGATGACCACCGACGCCGACGGCGGTGTCAACGAGGACGGCATCAAGACCTTCGCCGGCTCCGTGGTGGACTTCCTGCGCACCTACGACTTCGACGGGGTGGACATCGACTACGAGTACCCGACCATGCTGGATGACACCGGCAACCCCGACGACTGGGACCTGGCGCGGTCCCGGCGGCCGGGACTGCCCGACAGCTACACCGCGCTGATGAAGACGCTGCGGGAGAAGCTGGACCAGGCCGCGACCGAGGACAACAAGTACTACCTGTTGACATCGGCGTCGTCGGCGTCGGGCTACCTGGTGCGCGGCATGGCCAACCAGCAGGCGCTGCGGTACCAGGACTTCACCAACCTGATGTCATACGACTTCCACGGCACGTGGAACGACGTGGTCGGACCCAACGCCCCGCTCTACGACGACGGCAACGACGTGGAACTGGAGGAACTCTACGAAACGCCGGAGTACGACGGCATCGGCTACTTCAACACCGACTGGGCGTTCCACTATCTACGTGGCGCGATGCAGGCGGGCCGGATCAACATCGGAATCCCGTACTACACCAGGGGCTGGCGCAGTGTCGACGGTGGCGAGTCCGGGCTGTGGGGGATCTCGACGGGGACCGACTGCCCACCCGGCACCGGCCAGGTCCGGCCGTGCGGCAACGGCGCCGTCGGCATCGACAACATCTGGCACGACAAGACCGCCGACGGTGAGGAGCTGGGTGCCGGCGTCAGTCCCATGTGGCACGCCAAGAACCTGGAGAACAACGTCATGCCCAGGTACGCGGACAATGTGGGCCTGACTCCGGAGCGCGACCCGTCCGACGAGATCCAGGGACAGTACGCGCGGCACTGGGACGACACCACCAAGACGTCCTGGCTGTGGAACGACCACAAGGACGTGTTCCTGTCGACCATGGACGAGCAGGGTCTCGACGCGGTAGCCGACTATGTGATCGACAAGGGCGCCGGTGGCGTGATGATGTGGGAGCTGGGCGGCGACTACGAATGCCCGGAGAGCGTGACCGGCCTGAATCCGTGCCGCATGGGCTACACGATGACCACCAAGCTGCACGAACGGATGGGGGAGGCGGGTCCGTACGGCGCCAGCCGCAACACGGGCAGCTCGGTGACGATGCCGTCGGCAGCGATCGACGTCACGGTCGAGTTGGTGGAGTACGGGTCCACGGTTACGGACCTGTGGCCGATGCAGCCCACGGTCCGGGTCACCAACAACACCGACGTCACGATCGGCGGCGGCAAGGACGTCGAACTGCGCTTCGACCTTCCCACCTCCACGCCACCCCTGATCAAGGATGCCAACTGGCAGACCGGGGCGCAGGGCGGCAAGTGGCGGGTGGAGGCCGGGCACACCGGCCCGAACGCCGGCGATGGGCTCAGCGGCGACTTCCACCGGGTCGGCGTCACGCTCGACTACTGCCAGATCATCCCGCCGGGGCGGAGCATCGACATCCCGATCATCTACTACCTGCCCGCCACCGGACCGGTGAACACCACGCTGCGGGTGGGCACCGAGCGGTTCGCGCTCCACTCGGAACACAACCGCGGGGCGTCTCTGACGCCCCCACCCGCGGGCGGCTGCCCCGCACCGACCTGGGACACCAACAAGATCTACGACCCGGCGACGCAGCCGGTGGAGGAGATCACGGTGAAGTACGGCGGCAGCGTGTGGCAGGCCAAGTGGTGGACCCAGGGCAATATCCCGGGCACCGGACCTGACGCCGACCATGAGCCGTGGAGGCTGATCGGTCCGGCAAGCTGACCGACCGGAGATCGGGGCGTCCCCACGTCGTCGGGGCGCCCCGATCTGGGTGCGCGCTCGCAGGCCCCGGATCCCGTCCCAACAAAGATCAAAGCCGCATAGCGCTATGGCTATACAGCCTGCTCAGGAGTGGTGCGCCGCCAGGGACTCGAACCCCGAACCCGCAGATTAAGAGTACGAACAGCACGATACCGCCCAGTACGGGGCAATCGCGGTATGTTTCGATTTCTGGCTGGTTAACGCTGGCGGATCCGCTGTCCGAGCACCCGATCGTGCCGGGCGGTGTCAGCCGCTACCGAAACCGTCGATCACACATCCGTCCCCCGCCGACAACGCCAGCGTGGTGCCTGCCGGCGCCCTAGTGTCCTGAGTCCGTAGTTTCCTGTTAGTTCTGGTATGGGTGATGGTCGCGGGCCGAAGTTGGCCCTGCTGGAGTTGACGGACGCCGAGCGGGACGCGTTGGAGGCGTTGACGCGTCGGCGTACGACGGCGCAGGCCTCGCGATGCGGGCGAGGATCATCCTGGCCTGTGCCCGGGGTTTGTCGAACAGCGAGGTGTCACGACTGGTCGGTGTGTCGTTGCCGACGGTCGGTACGTGGCGGTCGCGGTTCGTGGTCCATCGGGTTGACGGGTTGTATGACGAGCCTGTGCCGTTCGAGAACTCGGTTCCAGCTACGCGGCCTGCTCATACTCGTTGATCAACCCGTGGACCACCCTCCTGCGCCGTACTCGGACAGCACCCAGATCGGTCACCAGCGCTGGGACCGTGTCACGGTCAGGTGGACGTTGTCCACGTCCCTGATGCGGCCGATGCCCGTTATAGTGCGCCAGGTATTCGCCGAGCACGGCGAGCAGGTGTCGGGTGTTGTAGATCAGGATTCGGTCCAGGCATTCTCGCCGTGCCGTGCGTACCCAGCGTTCCGCGAACGCGTTCGCCCTGGGCGCCTGCGGTGGGGTCCGGAGCACCTTGATGCCCTCGGCCCGGAACACGGTGTCGAACATCGTGGTGTACTTGGCGTCCCGGTCCCGGATCAGGAACCGGAACCGGTTGGTCCGCTCGCCCAGGTCCAGCATCAGGTTGCGGGCCTGCTGCGCCACCCACTCACCGGTCGGATTCGTGGTGGCGCCCAGCAGGTGTACCCGCCGGGTGGCGACCTCCATCAGGAACAGTAGATAGATGCGGGTCAGGCCGATGGTGTCGACGTGCAGGAAGTCGCAGGCCAGGACGCCTTTGACCTGCGCGGTGAGGAACTCGGTCCAGGTCGGTCCCGCCCGTCGTGGTGCCGGGCCGGCACCGGCCCTGGTCAGGATCGCCCAGATCGTGCTGGCCGCGAGTCGGTAGCCCAGGCCGGCCAACTCGCCCTAAATGCGCCGACATCCCCAGGTCGGGTTGTCCTGGGCCATCCGCAGCACCAACTGGCGCACCTCGGCCGTGACCGGTGGGCGACCCGGCCGACGCCCCGAGTAGGTCCACCGCCGCGCGATCAGGCTGCGGTGCCAGCGCAACAACGTGGCCGGGGTGACGAAGAACGCCGACCACCGCGCCAGCGGCAGCAGCCTCGACAGCCCGGCCAGCACCGCCCGGTCGGCCGGTTCCAGATCCAGTCGGCGTACCTGCCGACGCAGCACAACGACCTGGTGCCGCAACACGAGCACCTCAACCGCGTTGGCGTGCCCACCACGAGCCAACAGGATGACCAACCGCAGTGCCTGACGAAGAATCAGGTAACCGAACGACAGAATCATGACCAGCAGCATGCCGCCACTCATCGATCCCACGGCGGACAAAGTCGCACGTCAGCGCCATGCGGCCGAATTTCCGAACGGTACAGGCCCGGAACCTGGTGATGGACCTTGAGGACGCCGGATCCCGAGTGAGGTACCTGATCCGGGATCGGGACGGAAAATACCCGGCCCTGTTCGACCCGATCCTCGCCGACGCGGGGATCGCGGTCGTGCTCAGCGGGGTACGGACGCCGCGCATGAACTCGATCATGGAGAGGTGGATCCAGTCCTGCCGCCATGAACTGCTCGACCGGACACTGATCTGGGACCAGTCGCACCTGTTGCACGCCCTGCGCGAGTACGAACGGCACCACAACCAGCATCGTCCTCACCGCGGCATCGCGAACGCCCGACCCCTACATCCGCTGCCCGAACCGATCACCGATCCCGCAGCGCTGACACGTCTGCACGTCCATCGGCACGACCGGCTCGGCGGACTCCTACACGAATACGAGAAAGCCGCTTGACCAGCACGGACGGGATTTTCGGCACCCGCACCGTTCTGTCCCATGAAGATGCAACGCTGACCACGCCACTGCGCTACGCCCAAGCGGCGTTCGACAATAGGAGACCCGGAACGATCATGAAGCGGCCGGGCGCCGTATCGTCAACTGCCGATGACAGCGCGGTCGGGCAGCTGGCCGCGTCTGAGGTGGAGATCAGATTTCGGGCGGGGATAGGACCCAGACCAGGCGGGTTGAGATGTCTTCGCTGGGGTTGCGCCAGGAGTAGCGGTCGGTACCGGTGAACGTTATGGACTGACCTGGCGACAAGCAGTACAGCTGATCGTTGACGATGAGTTCGAAAGTCCCGTCGAGGACGAGCACGAAGTGGCTGCCGTTCGGGTCGCTACGCCCGCCGCGCGGGCTGTACCCGCCGGGTTCGACAGTGGCGTGCAGCACCTGGAACCCGGGGAAGTCGGGCGGGGTTAGCAGGCGGTCCAGGGCGCCGGTGCCGCCGAAGGACAACTCTTGGGCGTCGTCGATCGCGACTGGCCCTGGTCGGGGTGCCTCCAACACGGCGCTCACGGGTATGTCTATCGCTGCGCAGATGCGCCGCAGGGAGGCGACGGAGGCCTTGCTCAAGCCGCGCTCCAGCTGCGACAAGAACCCCTTGGTGAGGTCGGCTGCCTGTGCCACCTCCTCCAGTGTCATCCCTTTTGTGCGGCGAGCTGCACGCAGACGTTCCCCCAACGCCTGATCCGGAATGGGGGCCGGGCCGTCGGTTGCGTGTGTCACACCGTCAGGCTACCGGGGCTTGATCGGACACAAGTTTACCTATACTAAACAATATGCTCGCCCCCCAACTGGTCAACCGAACGCCGCCCCTGCTGCGCCAGCGCACTTTCGCCCGTTTCTGGACGGCCCAGACCGTCTCCTACCTGGGCGACCAGGTCACCATGGTCGCTCTGCCGCTGATGGCGATCTTGATTCTGGGCGCGTCGCCGGCTCAGCTTGGGTACCTGGCGGCGGCCGCGTCCCTGCCGTACCTGCTGCTGGGAGTGCACGCCGGGGCGTTGGTCGACCGAGTCGAAGATCGGAAGCGCGTCCTCGTCGCTGCGGACCTATTTCGGGCACTACTACTACTCAGTGTCCCGGCGGCCTTCTGGATGACCGGGCTGACCATGGTTCATCTGTACGCCGTCGCGTTCCTCACCGGCAGCCTGGGAGTGCTGTTCAACGTGAGCGCGTCCAGCCTGTTCCCGGTCCTGATGCCGCGCACCCAGTTCGTCGAAGGCAACTCCCTGTTACGCGGAAGTTTCTCGTTCTCCTGGGTCGCCGGACCCGGCATCGGCGGGTTCATCGTGCAGGCCGCGTCCGCACCCATCGCGCTCGTCCTGGATGCCATCTCCTTCCTCGGCTCGGCGCTGCTGCTCGGCAGTATTCGCCCGGCCGAGCCAGCCCGTGACCATAACCGTGCCAAGGTGCGCGTCATCGCCGGACTGAGCTACCTCCTGACCCATCCCGTGCTACGGCCGCGGGTTCTGTCCACCACCGCCTTGAACTTCTGCTACACGATGTACTCCACCGTGCTGTTGCTCTTCGCAGCGCGGGAGCTGCGCCTATCGCCCGTGATGATCGGCCTGGCGATCGGCGCAGGAGCCGTAGGTGCCCTCGTCGGTTCCGTCCTCACCGCCCGAGTCTCCCGACGAATCGGCATCGGACCGGCGCTGATCCTCGGGTCAATCGTCTACCCTGGCGTTCTGCTGCTCATCCCGGCCGCGCCGGACTCCAACCAGTGGATCGCGGCCGCGATTATCGCGGCCGCCGAATTCCTCTCTGGCATGGGCCTCATGCTGCTGGACATCACCGGAACATCCCTCCAGCAAGCCATCACACCCGAGCACATGCTCGCCCGGATCACCGGAGCCAGCATGGCCCTCATCTCCGGCGCCCGACCACTCGCGGCACTCGTCGCAGGAGGCCTGGGCACCTGGCTCGGCCTGGGAAACACCATTTCCCTCGCCGCCGCCCTCGGAATCCTGAGCACCGTCATCCTCATCGCCTCACCCATTCGCACCCTCCGTGAACTCCCCGACACCCAGCCATAACCTCAGATCCGACCACCAGAGCAAGGGAGTGTGTCGATTTCCGTGTTTGGGCCTGTGGTGTGATCGGGGTTGTTAGATGGTGATCCGGTCGCCGTAGGCGAGGATCAGGGCGTTGAGGGCCTTGGCCCAACCGTAGACCCGGCCGGTGATGCTCCCGCCGCCCCGGCGTTTCTGCTGGACGACGAGGTAGAGGACCTTCATCGCGGCCTGCTCGGTCGGGAAGTGCCCGCGCCGTCGGGCGGCCTGCCGGAACCGGGCGTTGAGGCTCTCGATGATGTTGGTGGTGTAGAGGACTTTGCGGACCTCGTGGTCGTAGTCGAGGAACGGCACGAACTGCGGCCAGGAGGTGCGCCAGAGCCGGATCACGGCGGGGTACTGGTCACCGAACTGCGCGGCGAAGGCCTCGAAGCGGGCCTCCGCCGCGGCGACGGTGGGGGCGGTGTAGATGTCCCGCAACACGGGGGTGATCTTCTGCCAGTCCTTGCGATTCGTATAGCGCAGGGAGGCCCGCACGAGGTGGACGACGCACTGCTGGTGCACCGCCTGCGGCCACACCTGCTCGATCGCGTCGGTCATGCCCTTCAATCCGTCGGAGCAGACCATGAACACGTCCTCGACACCGCGGTTACGCAGCTCGGTGAGGTAGCCGGCCCATTGTTTGGCGCCCTCACCGCCGGTGCCGGCCCACATGCCGAGGACGTCGCGTTCCCTGTCGAGACTGATACCGACCACGACGTAGACGGGCCGGTTCGCGACCTGCCCCTGCCGAATCTTCATCACCAGTGCGTCGATGAACACGACCGGATAGATCCGGTCCAGAGGCCGCTGCCGCCACGCTTCCATCTCGTCCACCACGCTGTCGGTGACCCGGCTGATCAACTCTCGGGACACGTCGGCGTCGTACACGTCCGCCAGATGCGCGGCGATCTCCCCGGTCGTCAACCCTTTCGCGTACAGCGACAGGATCGCCTCGTTGAACCCGTCCAACCGCCGGGCGTGCTTCGGGACGGTCCGCGGGGTGAACGAGCCGGCCCGGTCCCGCGGGACCTGGATCCGCACCGGGCCGACCTCGGTCTGCACCGTCTTCGCACCGTGCCCGTTACGGATGTTGGCCCGCCGGCCGGTGGCCTCGTCGACACCGGCCTCGTCGAGGTGCGCATCCAACTCCGCACCGAGCGCTGACTCAAGAACGGTCCGGGTGATCCCCGCGAGGAGCCCACCCGGCCCGACCAACGAGACCCCGCTCCACCAACTGCTGGGCGAACTCCACCTCCGCCGCCGTCGGCCGGGGAAGTGGAGCAGCGTTCTTCTTGTCTGCCATGACGTGGTCCTTTCTGGACAGGATCAACGTCCTGTCCAACGGACCACACCCAGGTCAAACACGGAAATCTACGCAGTCCC
>NZ_JAZGQK010000046.1:0-60763 GCF_036422035.1 Plantactinospora sonchi | reverse complement strand
CCCCCCCCCCCCCCCCACCGCCAGGTCAGCCATGGCACTGATCAGCTTTGTGGTGCCCGCCTACCGGGTCCAGGGCTACCTGCGGGAGTGTCTCGACTCGATCCTCGACCAGCCGGTCCGGGACGTCGAGGTGATCGCGGTCGACGACTGCTCCCCGGACAGCTGCGGCGAGATCATCACCGAGTACGCCGCCCGCGACCCCCGGGTCCGGGTGGTCAGCCTCGACACCAACGTCGGGCTCGGCGAGGCCCGCAACATCGGCCTGGACCGGGCCACCGGCGAGTACGTCTGGTTCCTGGACAGCGACGACTGGCTGGCCGAGGACTGCCTGCCGGCGGTGGCGGAACGGCTGCGCCGCGCCGGGCCGGAGGTGCTGGTCGTCGACCACGTGCGGGCGTACTGGAACAACCGGACGCTCGGCAGCGCGATGGCCCGTACCGTCCCGGACAGCGGCGACCGCGTCTTCACCGTCCGGGACCGGCCCGAGGTGCTCGGCGTGCTGCACACCGCCTGGAACAAGGTGGTCCGCCGACGTTTCCTCACCGACCTCGGGCTGCGTTTCGGTCCCGGCTGGTACGAGGACGTGTCGTTCAGCTACCCGGTGCTGCTCGCCGCCGAGCGGATCAACGTACTGGACCGGGTCTGTGTCCACTACCGGCAGCGGCGGGCCGGTGCCATCACCGGCACCCGCGACGACCGGCACTTCGAGGTCTTCCCGCACTGGCGGCGGGTCTTCGCCCTGATGGACCGGTGGGGGCCGGAGTACGACGACCTCCGTCCGCTGATCTTCGAACGGATGGTCTGGCACTACCTGATCGTGCTCGGCAACGGTCGACGGCTCACCCCGGAACTGCGCCGGGACTTCTTCCACCAGGTCGCCGCCGACTACCGGCGCTGGCGGCCGGCGGAGGGCTACCGGCGGCCGGGCGGGGCGGAGGGGGTGAAGCACCGTCTGGTGGCCGGCGGCCACTGGTGGACGTACCTGCTGTTGCGCGCCCTGCACCGGTCCCGCAGCACGCTGGCCGGCCGGTCCCGGCGCACGTTCGCCGGCCGGTCCCGGTGGACGGTGCCGCTGGCCACCCTGGGACGGCGGCCGGGCCCGCCCGGGGACCGTCAACCGACGGCACAGCCGTCCGGGGACCGCCGCCCGGCGGTACGCCGGTGGGGCCGGTTGGCCGGGCTGGGTCGGACGGGACTGCTCCGCGTCTACTACCGGGCCCAGTTGCGCCGTCCGATCGACCCGACGCTGGCGCTGTACGCCGCGTACTGGTATCGCGGGTACGCCTGCAATCCGGCCGCGATCCACGCCGAGGCCCGCAGACTCGCCCCGCACATCCGTGGCGTCTGGGTGGTACGCCGGGACCTGGTCGACACCATGCCGCCCGAGGTGCCGTACGTGGTGGCCGGGACCCGGCCGTACCTCCGGGCGTTGGCCCAGGCACGGTGGCTGGTCAACAACGTCAATTTTCCGGACTACGTGGTGAAGCGGCGCGGCTCGGTGCACGTGCAGACCCACCACGGCACCCCGGTGAAGGTGATGGGGCTCGACCAGCAGCGCTACCCGGCCGGCGCGGTGGGGCTGGACTTCCGTCGGCTGCTGCGCCGGATCGACCGCTGGGACTACAGCGTCACCTCGAACAGCTTCTCGACCCAGATGTGGGAGCGGGCCTACCCGGCGGAGTACGTCACCCTGGAGACCGGCTATCCGCGCAACGACCGGCTGGTGAACGCGACCCCGGAGGAGATCGCGGTGGTCCGGGAACGGCTCGGGATCGCGCCCGCCGACCGGGTGGTGCTCTACATGCCGACGCACCGCGAACACCGGCCCGGCTACTGGCCGCCGTTCGACCCGGGGGCACTGCTCGACGTCCTCGGTCCGGCCGGCCTGCTGCTGGTCCGGGGCCACTATCTCGACCCGACCGCCGCGCGTGCCGCCGAGGAGCCGGGTTCCGCCGACGAGCCGGGTGCTGCCGAAGGACCGGGTGCCGCCGGAGGACCGGGTGCGGCGGGCCGGGTGCGGGACGTGACCGGTCATCCCCGGGTCGAGGACCTCTACCTGGTGGCCGACGTGCTGATCACCGACTACTCGTCCGCGATGTTCGACTACGGCTGCCTGGACCGGCCGATCGTGATCTACGCGCCGGACTGGGTGGACTACCGACGGGAGCGCGGCGTGTACCTCGACGTACTGGCGGAGGCGCCGGGCGCGGTGGCGACCGGCTTCGCCGAACTGCTCACCCGGTTCCGTACCGGCGCCGTCGACGGTCCGGCGGCGACCCGGGCCCGGGACCGGTTCCGGCGGCGGTTCTGTGCCCTCGACGACGGCCGCGCGGCCGAGCGGGTGGTCCGGCGGACCCTGCTCGGCGAGCCCGGCTGACCGGGGAGGGAGAGCAGCCCGTGTCGGCGCTGGTGACCGTCGTCGTACCGATCTTCAACGTCGAGGACTACCTGCCGGAGTGCCTCGACTCGCTGGCCCGGCAGACCTGGCGCGGGCTGGACGTGGTGCTGGTCGACGACGGCTCCACCGACGGCAGCGCACCGATCGCCGCCGACTGGGCGGCCCGCGACGACCGGTTCCGGCTGCTCCGCCAGGCCAACCGGGGACTGGGCGCGGCCCGCAACGCCGGCCTCGACCACGGTACGGGCGACCACCTGATGTTCGTCGACAGTGACGACGTGCTGCCGCCGTACGCGGTGGAGGTGCTGGTCGGGGCCCTGGAACGGAGCGGTTCGGACTTCGTCTCCGGCAACGTCGCACTCTTGACCGGCCAGGGGCTGCGGCAGTCCTGGCTGCACCGGGGCACCCACCGTACGACCCGGCTCGGGATCACCCTGCGGGACCAGCCGAACCTGGTCTACGACCGGCTGGCCTGCAACAAGCTGTTCCGCCGGTCGTTCTGGGACCGGCACGGGCTGCGTTTCCCGGAGGGGGTCCGGTACGAGGACATCCCGGTGACGATCCCGGCGTACGCGCTGGCTGGCGCGGTCGACGTACTCGACCTGCCGGTCTACTACTGGCGGCAGCGGCCACCCGGTGCCGTCCGGTCGTTGAGCCAGCGCCAGACCGAGGTACGCAACCTCGTCGACCGGTTCGCCGCGGTGGCCGGCGCGAGCCGGTCGCTGTCCCGGCTCGCCGACCCCGAACTCAAACGGTGGTACGACGAGAGTGCGCTCCGCAGCGACCTGCGGATGTTCCTCGACCTGCTGCCCGAGGTCGACGACACCTACCGGCGACGTTTCCTCGACCTGGCCGTCGACTTCCTGACCGGGGTGGACGAGCGGGTTCTCGACCGGCTCGCGCCCCGACTGCGGATCGCCTGGCGGCTGGCCCGGGCCCGGGCGCTGCCGGAACTGCTCGCCGTACTGGCCGCCGGTTCGGCCGGACAGCCGTCGGCGGTGGTCCGTCGCGGGCTGCGCCACTACCTGGATCTTCCGCTGCTGGACGCCGGACATCCGGCGGTGCCCCGGCGGGCGTACCGGGCTCCGGGCGGGGTCCGGACCGAGGTGCACGAGGCGCGCTGGGTCGGTGACCGCCTCCTGGTCCGGGGGCTGGCCTATGACGTGTCCCGGGGTGCCGCCCGGCCGTGGCACCCGATCCGGCTGCTCTGGCTGCGCGCGCCGTCCCGCAGGTGGCGGCGGATGCTGCCGTTGCCGACCCGGGTGCATCCGACCGGTGGGGTCGCCGGACCGGCCGCCGGCCGTCGACGACACCACGAACGGGCCGCCTGGGCGGGTTTCTCGACGCTGGTCGACCCGCGTCGGCTGCGGGGTCGGGGTGGTTGGGCGACCGGGGACTGGAGCTTCCTGGTGCTGCTGGTCGGCGGGGGACGGCCGCGTCCGGGCATGCTGGCGGTCGGTGACGCCCGTCCGGCGTTGCCGGCCCGGTGGGTTGACGCCGGGGTCCGGGTGGTGCCGTTCGTCCGCTCCGGACGGCTCTGGTTGCGGGTGGAACGTCCCGGGGCCTGGGTGACCGGGGTCCGGGTGGCAGAGGGGGCGCTGCTGGTCGAGGGGGTGGCCGGGCGACGTCCGGGGCCGGGTACGACGTTGTGTCTAAGCCGGGTCACCGGGGTGGTGGGTCGGGCCTATCCGGTACAGCCGCTCGGTGTGGGCGTGGACCCGTCGGTGGGCGCGGACGGCGTGGTCGTGGGGGACGGCCGCTGGGTGGCCCGGGTGCCGCTGACCCACCTGGTCGCCGACAGCGCCCTGGTCGCCGGGGACGGCAGCGCTGCGCCGGGCGGTCCGGTTCCATCGGCCGGTCCGGCGGAACGGACGGTGCTGGTCGGCGAGGCGGGGGCCGGGTGGCGGGTGGCCCTGGCCGAACCGGGGGCCGAGCCGGTCGAGCTGCCGGTGCCGGCGGACTTCACCGGCGTACGACGGTTGGTCGGCCCGGTGGAGCTGATGGCCCGGCCGACCGACGACGGGGTGCTGTGGCTGCGGGTGCTGCCACCCGGTCCGGTCGCCGCCGCGGCCGAGCTGACCGACGGGGTGCTGATCCTGAGCGGCGGGTTGCCGACCGAGGGCGAGGGTTGGGCGGAGCTGCTGATCCTGCTCCGGCACCGGGAGTCCGGTACGCCCACCGGGTCACCGTTGCCGGACGTCGTGTTGCCGACCGAGGTCCGGGGAGCGTGGTGGTCGGTGCGGATCCCGTTGACCGGCGCGGCCGCCCCGGCGGACGGGGACTGGGCGCCGCTGTACCGCCGCGGACCGGGCGGGATGCCGGTCGACCTGCCGTTCGACGTCTCCGCGCGGCGGATGCTGCCCCGGGACGTCAACGTCGGGATCCGTCGGCTGGAGCTGCTCTCCGACCGGGAACGTGAGGTGATCCGGCTGGGTCCCCGGCCGGCCCGCTGAGACTCAGCAGTCGGGCAAGTGCTCCCGGGCCCAGGCGGAGACGTGGTTGAGAGCCGGGATGAGGGCCTGACCCCGGGGGGTCAGCTGGTAGGAGACCGTGATCGGTGGTCCCGGCTCGACGGTCCGGGCGATGAGCCCGTTGTCCGTCAGTTCCGACAGCCGGTCGGAAAGCACCGAGTCGCTGACTCCCTCGATCGACCGGGCCAGCTCCCGGAACCCGGCCGGGCCGGAGCTGAGGCTGCCGAGTACGAGAGCGGTCCAGCGCTTGCCCAGCAGCGAGAAGGCCCGGGCCAGCGCCGCGTCGGCCCGCTCACAGCTCTCCGAGGTCTCGGCTCGGATCTTCGCTGGCATGACCCCATGCTAGCCCCGAAGGTGGCACTTCTCTTTTCGAAGCGGCTAGTCTGGCGCCTGCAACTCCTACTTTCGGTGGTCGGTTTCCGGCCAGAAGGAGACAAACATGACCGAGCAAACGGACAATCGGCCCAGCGTGCTGGTGGTCGGTGGTGGTTACGGCGGGATCAAGGTCGCCAAGCAGCTCGACGACGTGGCCGAGGTGACGCTGGTGGACCCGACCGAGGCGTTTGTGCACAACGTGGCGGCCTGGCGGGCGCTGGTCGAGCCGGAATGGCTCGACCAGATCTTCTTCCGCTACGACCACCTGCTCAAGCAGGGACGGTTCGTCCAGGACCGGGCGGTGGCGGTCGAGGGCCGGCAGGTGACGCTCGGCTCCGGAGCACGGCTGGAACCGGACTACCTGGTCCTGGCCACCGGATCGGCGTACCCGTTCCCGGCGAAGGTCGCCGAACCGGACGTGGAGAGCGCCCGGGCCCGGCTCCGGGCGGCGCACGCCGAGTTGCTCGACGCCGAGCGGGTACTGCTGATCGGCGCCGGCCCGTCCGGGCTGGAACTGGCCGGTGAGATCAAGGCGTTCTTCCCGGAGAAGCAGGTGACGATCGTCGACGCGGGAGCGGACATCCTGCCCGGACCGTACGACCAGGAACTCCGTGAGGAGCTGCGCCGCCAGCTCGACAAGCTCGGCGTGCAGCTCGTGCTCGGCAGCCGGCTGCGGGGGCTGCCGAGCGCCGAGCCGGCCACCCGGGCGGCGGTGTCGGTGACCACCGAGGCGGGCGAGGAGCTGACTGCCGACATCTGGTACCGCTGCTTCGGGGTCGCCCCGGTCAGCGAGTACCTCGGCGGCGCGCTCGCCGAGGCCCGCAACGAGCAGGGCTACCTGCGGGTCGACGCCCAGCTTCGGGTCGTCGGCCAGGACCGGGTCTTCGCGATCGGCGACCTCTCCGACGCCGACCTGAACCAGGCCGGCCGGGCGGGTGCACAGGCCGACCTGGTCGCCGCGAACCTCCGGCAGCTGATCACCGGCGAGGGCGACCGCGCCGACTACCAGCCGATGCCGCCGCTCATCATCGTGCCGCTCGGCCCGGAGGGCGGGGCCGGCCTGCTGCCCGGCATGGTCGAGGGGGTCGCCGGGCCGGAGATCGCCGCCGACATCAAGGGTCGGAACATGCTGGTCGGCATGTACGCGACGCTGTTCGACGCCGTACCCGACGAGGTCGGCTGACCCGTCCGGAACGTTCGTACACATGTTCTGTCCACAGGCTGTGGATAGAACATGTGTACGACGGGAGGCTGCTCAGTCGGTGGACGGACCGGGCCGACGCAGCCGCTGTCGGAGACGGTCGGCGGCGAGTCCGGCGTACCGGTTGGCGACGAACCGGGTGGCGTTGGCCAGGGACCGGATCCCGCCGACCGGAATGGTCTCGATGCCGGCCATCGCGGAGCGTCGGGCCCGTTTATCCGACCTGACGACCAGTCGGGGGCGGGGGGCGACCCACTGGCTCTCCGGCAGCCGCCGCAGGTCACCGACCCCGAGGTCGTCGCCGCTGACCCAGCGCCGGCCGGCCACCTCGGCGACCACCTGGTCCAGTGACTCGTCGCTCCGGCGCACCCGCTCGGCCCGGCTGACCGCCGAGGTACGCCAGAGCGTCACCGCGTCGTCCGGCGTGGCGGCGCCGGTCGGCAGTACCCGGACCAGACCGACCTGCCACTCGTCGGCGACCGCCACCAGCCGCCGTACGGTGTCCGCGTCGACACCGACCCACGGCCCGAGTTCCAGCAGGTACGGGGAGGGGAAGGCGGTGGTCGGCGACTTCGACGCCAACGTCACCCGGGGCTCGGAGCGGTACGTCGCGGCGAGCAGTCGCCGTTCCAGCAGCGGGTCGGCGAGGATCGACCGGCGGTCGTCGGCGATCTCGCCCCAGTCGGCGACCAGGACCACCCGCAGGTCGGTCAGGTCCCCGGCGAGCAGTCGGTCCACGCAGGTACGGACCAGTTCGTACGGCCCGTCGGCCCGGACCACCGCGACGACCAGCGGTACCGCGAAGATCCGGTTCGCCGCCGGCCGCAGGTAGCGGGGCTGCGGCATCAGGTCGGCCAGGAACGGCCGGTTGTAGCGGCGCAACGCGTCGCCCCTGGACATCATGTGTGACGGGCCGAGGTGCCAGCTGCGGGCGCGGGGTTCCGGGACGAAGACCGCGCCGGCCTGGGCGAGCCGGTAGCCGAACTCGGTGTCCTCGCCGAGCCGCAGGCCGGGGTTCAGGCCGCCAGCCTCCTGGTACAGCTGGCGGGACAGGGCGGCGGTGGCCCCGACGTGGGCCCGGAAGTTCAGGTGGTCGCCGCCGCGCAACTGGTCGGTGTCGTTGATCAGGCGTTCGACGTACTCGTGGGGTTCGGTGTCCTCGAACCGGAACAGCCGGTCGATGGTCCCGCTGGCGCAGCCCTCGGCGACCTGGTCCGGGGTCACCGTCCAGCCGTGGTCGACGAAGCGCTTGTAGCCGAGGGTGACCACCTCGTCGCTGACGTGCTGCCAGCGGACCTGCGCCGCGACGTGCTCGGGGAAGACGACCATGTCGGCGTCGAGCCAGTGCAGGATCTCGCCGTCGCTGACGTCCGCGCCGACGTGCAGTGCGTTGGCCCGGCCCCAGCCGGAACTGTGCTCGCCGACCCGGACCAGGTGGCAGTTCTCCGGACGGATCTCCGGCAGCCGCAACGGCGGATCGCTGTCGTCGTCGACCACCACCACCTCGAACAGGCCGGCCGGATAGCTCTGGTGGCGCAGGGCCGCCAGGGTGAGGTCGAGGGTCGGCTGGCAGTTGTGGGCCGGGACGACCAGCGAGACCGACCGGCTCGGCAGCCAGTTGTCCAGCGCCGGCGGGTCCAGCGGACTCCAGTCGTTGCGGAACAACCGGACCGGGGTGCGGGCCGGGGCGGCCCGGCTGGGGGACGACAACACGTGCCACAGTGTAGTTATCCGACTGCGCAGCGCTGACGATCTGCCGCCGCGCGCCGGGAGGTTGTCGGAATCCGAGGCGGAAACCCGCTACCGTAAGTGTCCTCACGATAGCGGCACGTAGGCTGAGTTCTGTCACCAGTTGATGAGGGGGTCGGGTTGCCGACCAGCGACAACCCGGAGAAGTACCTCCGCTGGCGGGTGGTGGCCGGCGAGCCGCACCACCGGCGGCACCGACGCTGGCCGGTCGCCATGCTGGGCTCCGGCCTGACCGAGATAACCGATCCGATGGCCGGCGGACGCGCCGCCGCACCCGGCGGCCAGGCCGGGGTCGGGACCGGCGGACGCCTCGGCGACGGCGGTCGGCCGGGGCCGGTCCGACCGTGGCACCGGGTGTTCGTCGTCCGGATGGCCGTCGCCGCCCAGTCGGTGACCTGGCTCCGGCACCTGCTCGACCAGCCGGTCTCGCAGGCCCGGGTACGTCAGGTCCAGATCGTCGTCGACGAGTGGCAGATCCCGCAACGGAGCTGGTCAGGACGACTGGGCCCGCTGCCGCACCTGCTCGCCCAGCGGATCCGGATGCCCCGCCACGACCAGGGGCGGGCGGCGATCGAACTCGAACTGCGCTGGTCCGTTCCGCTGCGCTCGGTGCTCGCCGCCGTGCTGCCGCTGCTCACCCCGGTACGACCGCTGCCCGCCCCGGCCAGTCCCGACGTCACCGCGCATGACGTCGTACCCGACTGGCTGGGGGCGGGACCCAACATCGCCGTGATCGCCGGCGAACTGCCCGGCAACCCCGAGATCCGCCCGTACGACCTGGTGATCCGCCCGGACGACACGACTCCCGTAATGGCCACGCCGGTCCAACCGACCACAGGCCAGGAGACCACCGGGGAGCCTGCGGTGGACGGCGACGCCACCACACCGGCGGTGGAGGGCGACGCCACTTCGGAGCGGTCGGCGGACCCGGTGGTCGCCCGGGTGCCGGTGGAGGAGGCGTACCGGGCCGTACTGGTGGTCGACCCGGGACCGGTGCTGATCGACGTGGAGCACGCCGTACCCCTCGGGCGGTACGGGCCGTTCGGGCCGGACGCACCCCGCGCGGAGCTGATCCTCCCGGTCGGCTCGGCGGCGCCGGGCTGGCGGATCGTCGGCCCGGACGGGCTCGACCTGAGCGGCCGACCGGACCGCGGTTGGCTGACCGAGCGGGAGTGGGCGGCGCTGGCCGGCATCGGTCTGCTCGAATGCCGGTCGGTGCCGGGACTGCGGCCGGCACAGGAGACGGCCCTGCTGCTGCGGCTGGTCGCGGCCGGCGTTCCGGTGCACTCGCCGGTACTGCCGCCGGCCTGCCGGGCCCAACTCGCCCGCGAGGTCGCCGACCTGCTGGTCGGGGAGCTTCCCGACCGGCACGCGACATCGCTGGACTGGGAGACCCGGGCGGTACGCCAACGTCGGGCCGTACTGCGTCGGCACGGTCGGGCGTTCGCGCTGACCGGGCTGGCCGGGCCGGCGTTCCCGGGGCTGGGCGCGGTGCCCCCGGTCTCGGCGATCCTGGTCACCCGTCGGTTGGCGGAGGTGCCTGCGGCGGTCGCCGCCATCGAGGCGCAGAGCTACCCGGACCTGGAGATCGTACTCTGCCTGCACGGCGTGACACTGCCGGACGACCTGCGGTCCCGGCTGGCCGGCTGCCGCCGCCCGCTGGAGATCCACGAGGTGCCGGCCGGGCACAGCTTCGGTGCCGCGCTGGGCGAGGCCACCGCCCGCGCCCGGGGGAGCCTGGTGACCAAGTTCGACGACGACGACACGTACGGCCCGGAGCACGTCTGGGACCTCGTGCTGGCCCGGCACCACTCCGGCGCGACCCTGGTCGGCAAGGCCGCCGAGTTCGTGCACCTGGAGGCCCTGAACACGACCGTACGCCGGGACGCGGGCGCCCCGGAGAGCTTCACCACGGCGGTTGCCGGCGGCACGATGCTGCTCGCCCGGGGCGATCTGGAACAGGTCGGCGGCTGGCGCCCGGTGCCCAGGTCGGTCGACCGGGGGCTCATCGACCGGGTACGGCGGGCCGGTGGGCTGATCTACCGGACCCACCCGCTCGGTTACGTCTACCACCGCCGGTCGACCGGGCACACCTGGGACCCGGGACTGGAGTACTTCCTGCGCGGCAGTGGCACGCAGTGGCCCGGCCTGCCCGTGCACACCGAGTTCGGCACGGAACAGCTCGGGGAGCGGGTGAATGGCGGCGGGGCAGCCCGAGCAGGCCGGTCCTGACCAGTCAGCCGCCGCCCAGCCCGGCCCGTCGGTCCGGGCCGGCCCGGCTGCCCCGGTCGACTCCACCGGACCGGGGCGGGGCCACCGCGTACTCCGTTGGCAGGGGAGGCGCCGACGGCCGACGCCGTACCTGGTGCTGTCGGGGTTGGCGGTGCTCGGGGCGGTCGCCCTGAGCCTGCGCCGACCCTGGGGCGCGGACTTCGGGCTGCACGTCGCGACGGTCGGACGGCTGGTCGACGACCTGTGGCATCCCGGCAACCCGATGGTCGAGTCGGCCGCGAACGGCCCGTACGTCACGCCGTACACCCTGGTGCTGGCGCTGGTCGCCAGGGTGACCGGCGCTCCGGCGGCGGTGGTGCTGAGCGCCGCCGCCCCGGTCAACCTGGCTCTGCTGCTGTACGGGCTGCGCCGGTTCGTCGGGCTGTTCACCGCCGACCCGTGGGCTCCGGTGCTGGCGCTGTTCTTCGTCCCGCTGCTCTGGGGGACCGCCGTGCTGAGCTGGAGCGGCTTTCCGACCCTGCGGGGTCTGGTGCTGATCCTGCCGTATCCGAGCACCCTGGGACTGGCTCTGCTGCTGCTCGGCTGGGTGGCGCTGGCCCGGGCGGCAGCAGGGCCGACGCCCGGCCGGTGGATCCTGGTCGGCCTGCTCGGCGGTCTGCTGGTCCTCGTGCATCCGTTCACCGCGCTCGGCGCGGCACTGGGCTCGCTCGCGCTGGTCGTCGGCCGGCTCGTGCGGACCCCGTACCGGCGGGCCGGCGACGGCACCGTCCTGGCGGAGTTGCGCGGGCTGTCGCTCGCCCTCGCGCTGGCGGTGCTCGTGGTACTGGTCTGGCCGTACTTCCGGGTCACCGACCTGCTGACCCGGGCCGGCGACCTCGATCCGATCCACCGGCCGCTCTACCTGGATCCGCTGGCCCGCTACGGCTTCGGGTTCGTGGTGGGGCTGCCGGCACTCGCGGTACGGCTGTGCCGGGACCGGCTCGACCCGCTGGTGCTGCTCTTCGGGCTGGCCGGTCTCCCGGTGCTGCTCGGCGGCCTGACCGGTGGCTACGCCCTGGGCCGGCTCTGGCCGGTCGTGCTGGTCAGCCTGCAGGTCGCGGCGGCGGTGGAGCTGGTCCGGGCGCTCCGGCGCGCGAAGGCTGCTCCGGGCCTCCGCGTCCGGACCGTCGTGACCGGACTGTGGGCGGGCGCCGCCGCGCTCGCGGTGCTGGCCGGGCTCGCCCTCCAGTACGGCAACCTGCTGCTGGTGCTTCCCCGGGACCAGCTCACCTCGGCCCGGCGGGCGGCGTACCGGATCAGCCCGCCGCCCGACCGGGCCTGGGTGGCCCGGGAGGTGCCGCCGGGTGCGGTGTTGTTGACCGCCGATCCGGCGGTGGGCCGTGACCTGCTGCGGTACCGGATCCGCGCGGTCGCCCCGCCGTGGCCCGATCCGCTGCTGCCGGACCAGGCCCGTCGCCGCGCCGACCAGGCCGCGCTGCTGGACCCGTCGACCCCGGTGCCGCGCCGGACCGCGTTGCTGGCCGGGTACGGGGTCGACTGGGTGCTGGAACCGGCCGGCGGCTTTCCGTGGCTCGACCGGTACGCGACCCGGGTGGTACCCGGACCGGGCGGCCTGCGACTGGTTCGCCTGACCCCCGGCTGACCGGGCCAGCCGGTCCGGGACAGGCGGCGGGACACCTGATTCGTTTCAACCCGACGACCTCGGCTGGTTGACACCGGTGCAACTTTCACGCCAATCCCGGTAACCGTTACGTCACAACATGAACATGGCACGTTTACCCGATGGGCTTGTGTCATGATCCTCGTCACAGTCATTCCGGGGTCGGCCATTATGCTGCGGGGAGGTGACGGTGACCACCGTCGCGCTCAAGGACGTCACTAAGGTGTTCCCGGACGGGACAGTGGCGGTGGACAACGTGAGTCTCGACGTCAACGACGGCGAGTTCATGGTGCTGCTCGGGCCTTCGGGCTGCGGAAAGTCCACCGTACTGCGGATGGTCGCGGGTCTGGAGGATCCGACCAGCGGCGCCGTGCTGCTCGACGGGGAACTCGCCAACGATCTGCCACCACGGGACCGCGGAATCGCGATGGTGTTCCAGGATTTCGCGCTCTATCCACACATGACGGTGGGAAACAACATCGCCTTCCCGCTGCGACTGTCCGGGGTGGAGGAAACGGCCCGTGGCGAGCGGGTGGCGGACGTGGCGAGCGCGCTCGGCATCGGTGACGTACTCGCCCGCAAACCGAGTCAGCTCTCCGGCGGGCAGCGGCAGCGGGTGGCGATGGGACGGGCCATCGTCCGCCGCCCCGGCCTGTTCCTGATGGACGAGCCGCTGTCGAACCTGGACAGCGGACTGCGGGCAGAGCTCCGGGCGGAGATCTCCGGGCTGGTCCGGGAACTCGGGGTGAGCACCGTCTACGTCACCCACGACCAGGCCGAGGCGCTGACCATGGCGGACCGGGTCGCGATCATGCGCAAGGGTGTCCTGCAGGACGTGGGGACGCCGACCCAGGTGTACGGCCGCCCGGCGACCCTCTACGTCGCCGCGTTCCTCGGCAGTCCCCGGATGAACCTGCTGGAGGCGACGGTCTACGTCCACCTCGACCGGTACGTCACGCTCAACCTCGGTGAGCAGGCGCTCTACCTGCCCTGGGACGACATCCGGGCCCGGGCGGTGGCGCACTACCACGGTGAGCGGATCGTGGTGGGGATGCGGGCCGAGGCGTTGACCCCGGTGGCCCCGGACAGCCCGGGGGACGTACTTCAGGGACGGATCCGGTATCTGGAGCACCACGGGCACGAGTCGCTGGCGTTCCTCGACATCGGCGCGACGGCGATCGTCGTCGACGACCTCGGTGCCCCGGTGACCGGGGACCGGGCGGGTGGCGCGGGGCGCGGCATCCGGCGGCTGAGCCAGGTGATGCAGCGACTGGCCGGCCGGGCCACCGCTTCGGCGCCGGTGCCCCCGCCGGACCGGAACGGCTCCCGGGAGAGTGTGCTGAACGACCCGGGGCGACACCACCGCCGTCCCGCCGAACTGGCGGTACGACTGGCGCCGTACCCGGCGGTCTCGGCCGGCCACCCGATGGCGGTCTCGGTACGGATGGACGCGGTGCACTTCTTCGACGAACGCGGAGACCGCATCGACGTCGGCTGGCGCTGACCGGTTCCGCCCGGGACCGTCCCGCACCCGCCTCCGGCAGGCTGGCGCCGACAAGTTACCGACCGGTAGTGTGCGGCCATGTCCACTGACGTACCAAGGCTGGCCGCCGAGATGCTCGGCTCGGTGCCGTTCGCCCAGACCCTCGGCATCGAGTTCGTCGAGGTGACGGCACCGGACTCCAGCGGTGCTCCCCGGGTTGTCGTCCGGTTGCCGGATTCGTCGGCGACCCGGAACCACGTCGGCGGGCCGCACGCCGGTGCGCTCTTCACCCTCGGCGAGACCGCGTCCGGCGCGGTGGTGCTGGCCGTCTTCGGTCAGCTCTTCGACCGGGCCGTGCCGCTGGCGGTCCGGGCCGAGATCGGCTACCGCAGGCTGGCGATGGGCGCGGTCCGGGCGACGGCCCGGCTGGGTCGACCGGTCGGCGAGGTGCTGTCCGAGCTGGACGCCGGGCTCCGGCCGGAGTTCCCGGTCCTGGTCGAGATCGGCACCGAGGACGGCGAGACGACCACCGAACTGACCGTGCTCTGGACCCTGAAGCCGCTGTCCCGCTGACCCCGAGGACGGGCGGACCGGCGTACGGGTCTCCCTGATCCCACCCTGACTTTGCGGCGGTGGCCTGGACGGCGGACTGGATAGGAAGGCACGCTACATGTAGCGATCACCGCTATAGGGAGGGTGTACATGGCCGGCACGGGGTCACGGCGATGGGTCAAGATACTGGTCGGCACGCTGGTCGGAGTGCTGCTGCTCTGTACCGGCGGTGCCTCGTTCGGCACCTGGTTCTGGACCCGGAGCGCCGTCAACACCACCGGCGAGGTCGACTTCGTCAACCCGCTGGCGATACCGCCGCTGGCCGAGTCCCGGATCGACGATAAGGGCCGCCGGGTCTTCGACCTGCGCGCCCAGACCGGGCACCGGACCTTCGGCCCCGACGGCGCCACCCCCACCTGGGGCTACAACGGGGACTACCTGGGGCCGACCCTGCGGGCCACCCGCGGCGAGCAGGTCATGGTGAACGTCGTCAACGGCGTCGGCGAACCGACCAGCGTGCACTGGCACGGCATGCACCTGCCGGCGGCGATGGACGGCGGCCCCCACCAGATGGTCCGCCCCGGCGCCACCTGGTCACCGCACTGGACGATCAACCAGCCGGCGGCCAGCCTCTGGTACCACCCGCACCTGCACGGCGAAACCGAGCGGCACGTGTACCGGGGACTCGCCGGCATGTTCATCCTGGACGACGAGGTCTCCGCCGGCCTGGCCCTGCCCCGGCGGTACGGCGTCGACGACATCCCGGTGATCGTGCAGGACCGGAACTTCGACTCCGACGGTCGGTTCGACGCCGGACGCGGGCTGTTCGGCGGGATCGGCGTACTCGGCGACACGCTGCTGGTCAACGGCACCGTCGGGCCGTACCTCGAGGTCGGCACGGAACGGGTCCGGCTGCGGCTGCTGAACGGCTCCACCGCCCGGACGTACCAGTTCGGGTTCGCCGACAACCGGGACTTCGCACTGATCGGTACGGACGGCGGGCTGCTGACGGCGCCGTACCGGACCGGCCGGATCCGGCTCTCACCGGGCGAGCGGGCGGAGATCGTGGTGACGGTCCGGGCCGGCGAACGGGCAGTGCTGCGCAGCTATCCGCCGGAGCAGGGGCTCGACTTCTTCAACCAGCGGTTCAGCGGCAGCGACGACCGCTTCGACGTCCTCGAACTGCGGGCCGCCGCGACTCTCGCCCCGGCCCCGGAGGTGCCGGACCGGCTCGCCCCGATCGAACGGCTCGATCCGGCCTCCGCCGCGGCCACCCGGACGTTCACCATGGCCGGCCACGACATCAACGACCACGACATGGACCTCGGCCGGATCGACTTCGCGGTCACCCGGGACACCACCGAGATCTGGGAGATCACCAAACCGGACGGCTCGCCGCACAGCTTCCACGTGCACGACGTGCAGTTCCAGGTCCTCTCGGTGGCCGGGCGGGAACCGCCGCCGGAACTGCGCGGCTGGAAGGACACCGTGCTGCTGGAGAGGCAGCGGCCGATCCGGATCATCGCCAGGTTCGCCGACCACGCCGACCCGAACATGCCGTACATGTACCACTGCCACCTGCTCTACCACGAGGACCAGGGGATGATGGGCCAGTTCGTGGTCGTCGAGCCGGGCCAGCAGCCGGGCCGGCCGCCCGCCGGCGACCACCACCACAACTGAGGTGTAAGGAAGGGCCCCTGTTATCGCTTCTTGTGTAGGAAGGGGCCCTTCCTAACCGGCGGGCCGGGTCAACCGCGCGCGGGCCGAAGGAACTCGGGCTGGTCGAGGACCCGCAGCCAGGAGCCGTCCGGCTGTCGACGGACCACCTGGGCGCGGGCGCCGGCCCCGTCCCGGGGCGGGGTCGAGGTGAGCGCGAGGTCGCCGCTGACCAGCGTCGGAAGTGGCTCCTCGGCGGTGAACCGCGGCCGGTTCGCCAGTACCTTCTCCCACAGCGCCCGGATCGCGGCGCGGCCGACGGTCACACTCCCCGGCGGGTACGCCAGCACGGCGTCCTCCTCGTACAGCGCGGCGACACCCTCGGCGTCGCCGGCGTTGGAGCGTTCGACAAAAAGCCGGGTGAGGTCTTCGGGCCGCATGGCCCGCTCACGGTCTGCCACGTGCTGATCCTTTCGCTGTCGCCTGCCGGATCAAGTCTGCGGTGACACCGACCAGAAGTCCAACAGCTTGTTCTGCTGACAACTAGAATTCCTGGTTATGGAACTTCGACAGTTGGCGTACTTCGTCGCCGTCGCCGAGGAGGCGAACTTCACCCGCGCCGCCGAACGCGTACGGATCAGCCAGTCCGGCGTCAGCGCCCAGATCCAACAGCTCGAACGCGAACTCGGCGCGGCCCTGATCGACCGTTCCACCCGTACGGCCGGTCTCACCGCCGCCGGTCGGGCCGCGCTCGAACCGGCGCGGGCCGCGCTCGCCTCCGCCGAGGCGGTACGGCAGGCGGTCGGCGAGGTGACCGGCGTCATCCGCGGCGAACTCACCATCGGCATGATCGTCGGCTGCACGATCAGCCCGTTCTTCGCGGCGCTCGCCGACTTCCACCAGGCACATCCCGGGGTGGCGGTGACCCTGCGCGAGGACAACTCGGACCGACTCGTCGACGGGATCCGCGCCGGCAGCGTCGACCTCGCCCTGATCGGGACCGCCGACGCGGCTCCGGCCGGGCTGAACACCCGCACCATCGTCAGCGAGCGCCTGGTCGCCCTCGTACCGCCGGACCATCCGCTCGCGCACCGGCGGACCGTGACCCTCGCCGACCTCACCGCGCATCCGCTGATCTGCATGCCGTCCGGCACCGGCATCCGCACCGTCCTCGACCGCGCCTGCGCCGCCGCCGGGATCCGACCGGCCGTCACGCTCCAGGCCAGCGCCCCAGACGCGATCGTCGACCTCGCCGCGCGGGGGCTGGGCGTGGCGGTGCTCAGCGAATCGACGGCGCCCGGCCACCGGGACCGGCTGACCGCCCGGCTGATCGACGACGTCGAGGCCCCGGCGTTGCTCGCCCTCGTCTGGGCGGACGCGCCGAACCCGGCGTTGGTGAAGCTGGTCCGGCAGCTCCGGGCCAGCTTCCCCTGACGTGTTAGGAGGGGACCCTTTCTCTACCGGAAACGATAAGAAGGGGGCCCTTCCTTACCGCTGTGCGTGCCGATCAAGGGCGCCGAGGTTAGGTTGGTAGGCGTGCTGGGCCTACCCGCTCACGTGACCGCCTGCCTGTTCGACCTGGACGGCGTGCTGACCCAGACCGCCCAGGTGCACAACGCGGCCTGGGCGGAGACCTTCGACGCCTTCCTCCGGCAGCGCGCGAGCGTCACCGGCGAGCCGTTCCGGCCGTACGACCCCGGCGAGGACTACAACCGGTACGTCGACGGCCGCCCCCGAGCCGACGGGGTACGGACCTTCCTCGCCTCCCGGCACATCGTGCTGCCCGAGGGTCAGCCGGACGACCCGCCGACCGCCGCGACCGTCAACGGGGTGGGCAACCGGAAGAACGTCATCCTGCTCCGGCGGATCCACAGCGACGGCGTACGGGCCTACCAGGGCTCGGTCGACTACCTGAAGGCGGCACAGGCGGCCGGGCTGCGCCGCGCCGTCGTCTCGGCCAGCGCCAACGCCGGCGACGTGGTGGTCGCGGCCGGGTTCGCCCCGTACGTGGAGGCGCGGGTCGACGGGGTGCTGGCCCGGGAACGGGGGCTGCGGGGCAAACCCCACCCGGACACCTTCCTGGCCGGCGCGGCACTGCTCGGCGTCCGCCCCGAGCAGGCTGCGGTCTTCGAGGACGCCCAGGCCGGGGTGGCGGCCGGCCGGGCCGGCAACTTCGGTTTCGTGGTCGGCGTGGACCGGGTCGGCCAGGCCGACGAGCTGCGTCGGCACGGTGCCGACATCGTCGTCTCCGACCTCGCCGAGTTGCTGACCGCCGATGTCGGGGGCCAGGCTCGGCCACGGCCCGGCGCCGACCCGGAGGTGGCCCGGTGATCCGGGAGCGGGCCTATCCGGTCGAGCCGTGGCACGTCCGGGAGACCCGGCTCGACCTGGACGTGCTGGCCCAGTCCGAGTCGGTGTTCGCGCTCTCCAACGGGCACATCGGGCTGCGCGGCAACCTTGACGAGGGCGACCCGCACGGCCTGCCCGGGACCTACCTGAACTCGTTCTTCGAGCTGCGCCCGCTGCCGTACGCCGAGGCCGGTTTCGGCTTCCCCGAGTCGGGTCAGACGATCGTCAACGTCAGCAACGGGAAGCTGATCCGGCTGCTCGTCGACGACGAGCCGTTCGACGTCCGGTACGGCGAACTGGTCGACCACGAACGTGTCCTCGACCTGCGGGCCGGTACCCTGCAGCGCACCGTCGAGTGGCGTTCCCCGGCCGGGCGCACGGTGCGGATCCGCAGCACCCGGCTGGTCTCGTTCACCCAGCGGTCGGTCGCCGCGATCGAATACCGGGTCGAGCCGGTCGGCGGGCCGATGCGGCTGATCGTCCAGTCGGAACTGGTCGCCAACGAGCAGCTGCCGTCACAGAGCCGCGACCCCCGGGTGGCCGCGGTGCTGGAGTCGCCCCTGCAGGCCGAGGAGCGGCTGGTGCACGGCGACGGGGGCCTGCTGATCCACCGCACCAAGGCGAGCGGGTTGCGGCTCGCCGCCCAGATGAGCCACGAGGTGTACGGGCCGGAGCGGAAGCTGATCGGCACCGAGGCGTACGAGGACTGGGCCCGGACCACCGTCACCTGCGTTCTGCGTCCCGGCGAGCAGCTGCGGATGGTCAAGTACGTGGCGTACGGCTGGTCCAGTCGGCGGTCCCGGCCGGCGTTGCGTGACCAGGTCGGTGCGGCGATCGCCGGTGCCCGGTTTTCCGGCTGGGACGGCCTCTGCGCCGAGCAGCGCGACTACCTCGACACCTTCTGGGACGACTCCGACGTACGGGTCGAGGGGGATCCGGAGGTGCAGCAGGCGGTCCGGTTCGGGCTCTTCCACGTGCTGCAGGCCGGTGCCCGTGCCGAGTTGCGGCCGATCGCGGCCAAGGGGCTGACCGGACCGGGGTACGACGGTCACGCGTTCTGGGACACCGAGACGTTCGTGCTGCCGGTGCTGACGTACACCCTGCCGTCGGCGGTCGCCTCCGCGCTGCGCTGGCGGCACTCCACCCTGCACCTGGCGCAGGAGCGGGCCAAGACGCTGGGGCTGCGCGGCGCGGCGTTCCCGTGGCGGACCATCCGGGGGCAGGAGACCTCGGCGTACTGGCCGGCCGGCACCGCCGGCTTCCACATCGCCGCCGACATCGCCGACGCGGTACGCCGGTACGTGCAGGCCACCGGCGACACCCAGTTCGAGCGGGAGGTGGGGCTGGAGCTGCTGGTGGAGACCGCCCGGCTGTGGCGGTCGCTCGGCCACCACGACCGGCACGGCAGGTTCCACATCGACGGGGTGACCGGCCCGGACGAGTACACCGCGGTGAAGAACGACAACGTCTACACCAACCTGATGGCGCAGCGGAACCTGCTCGCCGCCGCCGAGGCCGCCACCCGGTACGGCGAGGAGGCCTGGCGGCTCGGTGTCGACGACGAGGAGACCGCGGCCTGGCGGGACGCCGCCGCCGACATGTACATCCCCTGGGACGAGGAGTTGAAGGTCCACCCGCAGGTGGAGGGCTTCACCCGCTACCAGGAGTGGGACTTCGTCGACACCCCGCCGGACCAGTACCCGCTGCTGCTCAACTACCCGTACTTCGACCTGTACCGCAAGCAGGTGGTGAAGCAGGCCGACCTGGTGCTGGCGATGCACTGGCGGGGTGACGCGTTCACCGACGAGGAGAAGGCGAGCAACTTCGCCTACTACGAGCGGCGTACCGTCCGGGACTCGTCGCTCTCCGCCTGTACGCAGGCGGTGCTGGCGGCCGAGGTGGGCCAGCTCGAGCTGGCCCACGACTACCTGGGCGAGGCCGCCCTGATGGACCTGCACGACCTCAACCAGAACACCCGGGACGGGGTGCACGTGGCGTCGCTCGCCGGGGCGTGGATCGCCCTGGTCGCCGGCTTCGGCGGACTACGCGACCACAGCGACGTCCTCTGCTTCAAGCCCCGGCTGCCGAGCCGGCTCGACCGGCTGGAGTTCTCGCTGCGCTGGCGGACGCTGCACCTGCGGGTCGACGTACGACAGCACGAGGTGACGTACGCGCTGCGGGGCAGTGACCACCCGGACGCCGTGCTGGAGTTGACCCACCACGGCGAGCTGCTCCGGGTCACCTGTGACGATCCGGTGACCGTGCCGGTGCCGCCGCTGCGCCTGACGGGTCCGCAGCCGGCGCAGCCGGACGGGCGGGCACCGGTCCGCCGGGCCACCGAGAGCGAGCCGTAGGGACGCCCGGCGTGGCGGCGGAGTCGGGTGTCCGATACGACATCGGCACCCGACGTCCGGGCGGCGGGTGCGTCGTCAGGGGGAGGCAGGGTGGGCCGGTGCGGTGAAGTCTGTCGACATCACGGCGGTTGTCAATGTGGAATGGCGGCCCCGTTGACCATTAGGGCCGTCTCGTCGCCGCTGGTCCCGGCCGTATCTGCCGGGTTCCGCGGGTCGGGAGTCGGCACTGCGCGAGGGGTTGTGTGTATCCGCGCCAATCCGTAGGGTGACGTCGGCACAGCGATGTACGCACATTCCCGGAATTCGCCTCGCGGAGCGTTCATGCAACCGTCGGAAGTCGTTGAGCACAGGATGGTACGCGAGGTTCCGCTCGGAGAATCCGTTGATCTCCAACACCTGGAGGATGCCTTCCGGCAGGGAGGCGTACGCACGGACGACGACGCCCTCACGCTGATCGACTTCCGCAACAGCCGCCGTTTCGACGTGGTGGCGCTGCTCTGCGTCCTGGCCATGGTGGGTACCCGGATCAACAGCGACCGGCTGACCCGGTTCCGGCTGCCCCGCGGCGCGGCCCTCGACACGCTGCGCCGGGAACGCTTCCTCGAGACGGCGTGCCAGGTCGCCCGTGCGCCACTGCCGATGCTGCTGGCCCTGGAAGACGTGAAATCGCTGCGGGACCGGATGAACTCCGATCGGGTTTCCGCCTGGTGGCAGTCCGGTGATCCGCGCGATCAGATCATCCAGCATCTCCGGGAGAAGCGGGTTTTCGGCCTGTCGCTCTACCGTCTGGAGAATGAGGACGCGCGTACCGCGATGATGCAGGAGGAACTCGGGAGGTGGACCGATCCGCTCGCACTCGCCCTGTTCAGCAGGAGCCTCAAGGAGTCGGCGGAATGGGACGTGGCCCGGGTGATCGTGCACGAGATCCTGGCCAACGTCCAGGAGCACCCGAACGCGTCGATGGCGGTGGTCGCCTCGGACATGGTGCTGTCGGACAAGGACACGCCGCAGCCCGCACTCACCATCGCGGTGTGGGACAACGGCGACTCGATCGTCGAGACCCTCCGGGCCGGCCTGGACAGCCGGGGCAGCGTACGGGTCGCCCCGCCGCCGGCCACCGACACCTTCCGGGTCCGCCGGCAGGGGTTCGGGGCACCGGTGACGGACCAGATGGTCACCTCGGTCTGGGAACCGCAGGTCGGCGACGATGATCGCGACCTCCTCCTGGCCAGCCTGTTCCCGGGGATCTCCCGCAAGCTGGGCGAGGCCGACCAGCCGGGCCATCCGGCGGTGGACCGCTTCCTGGGCTGCGGGCTCTACTTCCTCTACCACCACGTGATCGACGTCTTCCGGGGCACGCTCGACATCTACGTGGGCAAGATCCGGCTGACCGTGCAGGCGGAGCCCGATCCGGCGTCGTCGGCCCAGTACCTGGTGACTCTCACGGAAGGGCTGGGCACTTCGAAGATCCGTGGCAACCTTGTCGTCGCCCGGTTGCCGACCCATGGCTGAACGCTGGCGGATCATCCCGAAGGTCATCCGGCTCGGCAGCGCGACCAGCGAAGACGTACCTGCGGAGCGGCTCGACTTCTACCAGTGGCTGGTCGGCGAGGTCTTCTCCGCCCAGGCCACCGTGGAACCCAGCCAGACCATCTACCTGAGCAGCAACCAGCTCAGATCGTCGGCCTGGCAGGTCTACGACCGGCTGGTCGCCGACGTACCGACGAGTGCGGACACCGACGAGCGGATCGTCGTCCTGGTCGACTTCACCCTGAGTCCGCAGGAACTCGTCATCCAGACCGTCGCCGCGTACGCGGGGAAGGCGATCGGCAAGCTCCTGCTGACCGATCCGAATCGGCACGTGCTGGTGATGATGCCGGCCCTGAAGACGGGGCTGCTGCAGTCGTTCCGGGAAACCGTCGCCGAGGTGGACCGTGCCGGACACATGATCGTCCAGTACGACGACGGTTCCCGGGTTCGGGTGTCGGCCGGTCGCGACGACACGGCGATCCAGCGGTCCGACACGGAGTACACCGACCAGCTCCGGCGGTTGAACCAGCCGATCGGCGACCGGTTGGGCGGCAAGGTCCTCCGCCGGCTCGGGCACTACCGGTTCGGTACCAGCAACGAGTACTGCACGCGCTACTTCTTCGACGCGTCGTACGCGGTACCGGAGGTCAGCCAGCTGACCAAGAACCTCGTCGTCGAGGAGCGGGACGCCAGCACCGGGCCGTTGACGATCGTGTCGCACCAGGCACACTCGCCGTGGCTCGTGGAGGTCGGCGCCGAGGTGGCGCAGCGGCTCGGGATCCAGCACCATCCGCTGCAGGCCGCCGGCAGCCTGGAGAACCTGCCCGACACCGGCGAGGTGCTCCTGCTGTTGGACGTGGTCAACACCCGGCGTACCGCCCGGTCCCTGATCAACCGGCTGCGGCAGCGGGGACTCACCGTACGCCCCACGGTCGTCGCGGTTTTTGTCGAGCGGGAACGCCTGGGCGCCGGCAAGGACGAATTCCAGATGGTCGTGAGCCGGCAGTCCTACCGGGTACGGGGGGTGGCGGATCCCATCGACCGGCGGAAGACGGAAAGGGCCCGGTGTGACCAGTGCCGGGCGGGAATCGCGCCGATGGACCCGCGGGCCGACCGGCCCGGCATCCGTTCCTTCGACATGTGGGAGATGCTGCTCGCACACGAGTGGGTGCCGGAGGCATACGGCCCCTGGGATCCGGACGAGGTGCCGTCCGAGGCGCCGCGCTTCTCGTTGGCGCCCGACTTCGAGCGCATCTTCCAGGACTACGGCGGCTGGATCGCCTACAAACTGGACCAGATGCTGGAGGCGGTACGCCTCGGCGGTGCCGGCGTGAAGGAGGCCGTGTACGTCTGTCCGGCGGAGCCGGCCATGAACACCCTCACCGACCTGCTCAAAGCCCGGCGTGGCGCCCGACCCGTCGCGGTCAAGATCCCCCGGTCGGTCCTCTGGGCGGTCCAGCAGGACGACTTCTCCGAGGTGGACCGGCAGGTGGACGTGGGCTGGCAACGGCAGCTCAACCTGCTCGCCGAACGCGAGTCGTACGCCGTCGCCATGATCGACGAGTTCAACGGCTCGAACACGACCGCGCTGTCGATGGCGAAGATCCTGGGCCGGTTCGGCATCCGGGCGGTGGCCTACCTCCCGGTGATCAACCGTAATCCCGGTTCCTCGCTGCGGCTCCCCGGAGACCTGGAGGTGCCCATCCGCGCGCTCTACGAGATACCGTCGCCACGCCCGACCCCGGACGGTCGCCGATGACCACACCCGACGCTTCCGCCGAGCGGCTGGCCCGGGTGTTGGAGAGCGTGCCCGGGCCGAGTGAGGGACCGGCCCCGGTCGCGGACCTCTGCACGGCCGCCGGCTTCGGCCCCGACGACGCCCGGACGGCGGCGGAGGTGTTCGTCGGGTTGCTCCGGGCCTCCGGCGCCGTGCTGGTGACAGCCGAGCCGGAGACCGGACGGCTGTTCGCCAAGTCGAAGAGTCCGGCCGCCGCCCTCTTCCTCGGGAGCCTCGCGGCGTACCTGCGCGCCGGGGTCCCGGTCGTCGACAACTGGACCCGCGCCGGCACGGTCGAGCCGCCGTACCAGCCCAACCAGGTACTGGCCGGTCCGCAGTTCCTCCACCTGATCGAACACCGGCGGCTCGGTCTGTTCGCCGAGGCCGCCCCACTGCGCGAACGGCGCATCGTGCACGTCCTGGTCAAGACCCGGTTCCGGCTGATGGGGCCGCGCTACCTGATGATCTACGACCGGGCCGCCCGCCAGTACCAACTGCCCGGCGGTCATCTGCGGGCCGACGATCCCGACCCGCTCGCGGCCGCGGTACGCGAGTTGGAGGAGGAACTGCCGGAGTTCGCCTTCGACACCGGGCGCGACCGGCTCGTGGAACTGGGCGAGGTCGACGTCACCCAGCAGTCGCGCACCTACGGCGCGGTGACGCGGTACCGGATCGTCCACTTCCAGCTGGTCTCCACCAGGCAGAGCCTGAACATCGGTCCCGACGGGCAGTGGGTGAGCGAGCGGACCCTGCTCAACGAACACGCCCTGGTGAAGGGCCGTACCCTCAACACCGCCGGGCTGCGACGGCTCGCCGCGGAGCTGCCGGGGGGATTGGGGCGGCTCGCCGCCGGTCTGTCGTTCGGGCGGCGGCCGTCGTTGCTCGTACTGCTCCGGGAGAAACCCTGGGAAGTGCTCGGCGCGGCGCTGAGCGTGATCGGGCTCGTCATCACCCTCGTACAGGTCGCGATCGAGATGGGGGCCGGCTGATGACGGACGAACCGGTGCTGACCGGCGACTGGGACCGGTTCGACGTGCGTCAGACGGAGGCGTTCCGGAGCATGGCCGTCGGCGCGGGCGTCTGCGTCAACGTCGAGCGCTACCACGACGGCGGGTTCAGCGGCGCGCCGATCGCCCTGGTCACCTGGCGTGAGTCGGGCAAGGACGTGCGCCGGGGATTCCTGCGGTTCTACGGCGGTGACGGCGAGGAGATCGCCCGGATACGTCGGGCTCGCGACGACGCCCCGGCGGACTTCCGGGACCGGCACCTGCCCGAGGTCCAGCGGGTGTTCCTCGGCCACAGCTGGGCGGCCATGGTCGACGTGGCAGGCGGGGATCTGCTGGCCTGCCCGCCGCTCGGCGAGCTGATGGCGGGACGGCAGGCGGAGTTCCCCCGGCATCTCGGCGAAATCGTCCACTCGGTCGTCCGGGACTGGAACCAGCCACTGCTCGCCAGACCGGCGCGACCGACCACGATCAGCGGCTATCTGGCCGAACTGGTGGACGGCCGGCCGGTGCGGCGGACAGAACCCAGGAGCCGGCTCCGGGAGTGGGCGCGGCGCCGGGGCGTCCTGGCGGAGCAGGAGCAGGTCCGACTCGACTGGTCGGAGTCGGCGCTACCCAACCCGCTCGCCTACCTCGCCGGATCGGCCACCAGGAGCGGCGAGGAGGTGCAACTGCTGGTCGGCCGTACCCACGGCGACCTGAACATCGGCAACATCCTCGTGCCGGTGGAGCCGGCCCTGGTCGGCGAGGGGTACCAACTGATCGACCTCGGCGGTTACCACGACGACGGGCCGCTGACCCGGGACCCCGTACACCTGCTGCTCTCCATGGCCGCGCAGTGGATCAGGACCTCGACCCGGCTCGGCGACGGGATCGGCGCCGAGCTGATCCGGGCGCTCGTCCACGATCCCGCCGGCCACACCGGGTACCGACAGGAACTCGTCGGGCACGCCCAGGTCTGCGCGGCGGTGCACGACGCGGGGCGAGCCGTCGCCACCAACGTCAAGCACGGTGACGAATGGCGTAGGCAGACGCTGTTGTCGCTGGCCGGTTGCGCGCTGCTCTTCGCCGACCGGGACCTCCGGATGGAGGATGAGGACACGGCCCGGGACTGGTTCGTCTGCCTCGCGGCGTCCGCTCTGGCCGACTATCTCCGGCTCACCGCCGTACGGTCCACGCCGACACCCCCGGTCGGCAGGTCACAATCGTCCGCGGTCGACGTGCCGCAACCGGCTGACCGGCCGCGCCGGCCCTCGGTGACCGGCGGCCAGGTCGAGTCCGCCACGGACTCCTGCAAGGCGATCGTGCACCACATCGCCCAGCGGATCCGGGACCCGCGCGGGCTCGCCGCCGAACAGACCCACCTGCTGATGCTCGACTTCGGTGCCCGTGCCCCGCTGCTCGACGAGGCGGACCACACCCGACTCGCGGTGAGGCTCGTCCAGGCGTTCTCCCCGGCGGAGGAGACCGGCGACGTGGGTGACACGGTGGACCAGCCGACCACCACCCCGACCGGCCGGTCGTCGGAGACGGAGGAGACCAGTCCCGGCAGCGCGGTCACCACGCCGGCCTGGTCGGGGGCCACTCCGGCGGAGTCGGGTCGCCGGGTCGACGTGGCGGTGCTGGCATCGCATCCGGAGGAGTACCGGGCGCTGTTGCGGGTCTTCGTCGGCCGGACCGCACGGGACGCGGAGCAGACCCGGCCGGAGTGGACGACCACGGTGACGGCACAACGCGCGGGTCGTCAACTCTCGGTCCACCTGGTTCGTGCTCCGGAACGGCTGGAGCCGAGGCGGGCACCGGCGGTCCGTGACGTCGTCGAACGGATCGACCCACCGGCGTTCTTCCTGGTGGGCACGGCGTGGGGAAGCCGGGACGGCAAGCTCGGTGATGTTCTCGTACCGCGGTTCGCCCGCCACTACGAGCTGCTGGAAGACGGGGATCTCGTCACCCGCGTCACGCCACTATGGATTCCCGACCACATCCACACCCTGCTCTCCTACTACCGCCGCGTCGACACCCGGTTCCAGCAACTCGTCAGCGAGTTCCGTAAGGCGGTCGAGCCGGACGGCCTGCCGGAGCTGACCAGCGACGGCCGGCCGAGGATCATCTTTGACGACGCGGTGGCCTGCGGCAGTCCGGACTTCGCGACCAGCGTCGACCTGGACGCGCTGTGGAGAAAGGACCAACGGCTGGCCGCGTTCGACACCGAGTCCTACGAGTTCGGTGTCCGCAACGACCGACGGCTCTGGGCGGTGTTCCGCGGCCTCGTCCCGAAGACCGGCGCGGAACCCGATCCTTCCGACGCGCGGTTCCTGGCCGCCGGACACGCCGCCGCGTGCCTGAAGGACTTCCTCGAGCACGAGTACCTGCCCGAGTGACCGGGTCAGCCCCGGTGGCCGCCCGGCCGTGGATCAGGCCGACCGGGTCGACCGGTCACAGCAGGGACAGGTGCACGTGGTTGGTGTGGTCACTGGACGGGTCGCCGTGCGCGCTGCCGTACGACTTCCAGCCGGTGGCCGGGAACCAGATCTGCCGGTACCAGATCACGTAGAGGATGCCGAGCCGTTCGGCGTTGCGGACCAGGAACGCGGCGAGGTTGTTGCCGTACGTCCGGTTGCCGGCACTCGCGTCGCCGCCGAAGCCGCGCTTCTCGGCGGCGAAGTCACAGGCCCGACCCTTGGGGTGCTCGTACGGGCCGCCGGGGCGGTAGCAGGAGGTGAACCGGGTGAATCCGGCCCGCCGTGCCTCGGTCAGTGCGTGCAGGGTGCGCGGGGTGACGCACCCGCTGGTGGTCGGGTCGGGCTGACTGCAGGTCTGTGGCGGCCACGACCCGTCGGCGTTACGCGGCGCCGGGCGGGCCACTGGCGAGTCGACGACCACAAAACCCCTGGTCGATTCGCCGCCGACCAACGCCAACGCCCGCTCGGCGGCCTGCTTCTGCTTGACCATCACGGCGACCTGTCGGCGCTCCTCGGCGACCTCGGCGTCGAGGGCGAGCTTCGTCCGGACGATCCGGGCCCGGGCCAGGTTGAGCTGGCGGAGCTGGTGGTTGTCCCGCAGGGCCATGGTCTCCAGCCCCTGGGCGCGCTCCAGGAAGTCGTCGGCGGAGGTGCTGCCGAGCAGCACCAGCACCGGGCCGATCCGGCCGGTCCGGTACGCGTTCCGGGCGACCTGTTCGACCTCGGGCACCAGTTCCGCGATCCGCGCCTCGATCCGGCCTACCTCGGCGGCGAGCTTCGCCTGCCGGGTCTTCGCGTTGGCGAGCGCGGCTCGGGCCTGCAGGTAGCCCCGGCCGGTGGCTTCGAGCACGTCCCGCAGCAGCGGGGTGCCTCCCTCGTCGCCGGTCGGGGCGGCGGGGTCGAGCGCCGCTGACGCCGTACCGGGGCGGACCGCGGTCGTGGCGAGCGCGCCGACGGCGACGAGCAGCGCCAAGGCCAGCGGTAATCGCGGACGTCTGGATCCTGTCATGCAAGTCCCTCCGTCGGCCGACCACCGGGCCAGCTGACGGGGAGTTCGGACAGCCGTTTCAGGGCAGCACTGCACCCCTGCGCGGCTGTGGATCCCCACCCAGTTGGGCCCCGGCTCGCCCGGAGGGCGAATCGGCGGCGGTCACGCCGGCGCGGAGGGGTGCGCCACCGGGCGAAACCGCGGCCAGCTTACCGAATCGACCAGCCCGACATGCCGGAACGAGGGATTGACCGGCAACTTCCACCGATCGGGTGGATCGGTCCCAGGCCGCACCCTGGGGCGTCAGCGTTCGTACCGCTCGCCGCTGGAGGGTAGCCCGGTGGCGTCCCGGGGCGGTATCCGCCGCAGGTCGTCGAGGCTGCGCGCCTTCGCCGCCTCGTCCGTCCAGCGCTTCGAGTCGGGGCCGCGCTCCTCGGTCTTCTGCTCGTCGGCTCCGGTGGACTTCGACTTGCCTGACTTGTGGCGGGCCATAACATTCCTCACCTTCGTCGGGTACGTCGCGGAGCGCCGGCCGGTCTCCGGACCCGGCTGCCGGACCGGTTCTCCCGGGCCGGCGGCAACATTGGCGCGTTCCCCACCCCCGGACCGGCAAACGGCACGGCGGTCGTCGTTCCGCTTCCGGTCGCGCCGCGAGGCTTGGTCGCGTTTGTCCTCGTCTGCGTCATGCGTTCGGGCGGGCACCTGCGCGGCGGCACGGGCAGGGTCGGGTTCGCGGAGCATGGCCGGCGGCCCGGGAAAGCGTTGCGCCACGTCGTCGTAATGGAGCGTGACCAGCCGGCGGATGCCGTCGACGCGCTTGCCCTGCCGGACGGCGGGTAAGGCGGGTCAGACGGCAGGACGTACCGGCGAAGGGTGGGCAGGCGGATGGAGATCCGGACGACCGAGACCGCAGTGCCCACCGCCGGGGTGCAGCTCACCGGTGACCTGGTGGTACCCGCGCAGGCGCGGGCGATCGTCCTGTTCGCCCACGGCAGCGGCAGTTCCCGGCGCAGTCCGCGTAACCGGCTCGTCGCGGACGCGCTCAACCGGCAGTCCCTGGCCACCCTGCTGGTCGACCTGTTGACCGTGCCCGAGGAGGCGGTCGACGACCGGACCGGCGAACTGCGGTTCGACATCGGGCTGCTCACCGAACGCCTGGTCGGCATCGTCGACTGGCTGGGCTCCGGCGGGCCGGCCGGACCGCTGCCGATCGGGCTCTTCGGCGCCAGCACCGGCGCCGCCGCCGCGCTGGCCGCCGCCGCGGCCCGGCCGGACCAGGTGTACGCGGTCGTCTCCCGGGGCGGCCGGCCTGACCTGGCCGGCGCCGACCTGAACCGGGTCCGGGCCGGCACCCTGCTGCTGGTCGGCGGGCTCGACACGGAGGTGATCCGGCTCAACGAGCGGGCCCGTGCCGAACTGCCGGCCGGGGCGCAGCTCCGGGTGGTACCGGGTGCCAGCCACCTGTTCGAGGAGCCCGGAACCCTGGACCAGGTGGCCCGGGAGGCCGCCGACTGGTTCACCGCCGCGTTGCCGGCCCAACCCGGGTAGGTGTGCCGGATCCGGCCGTGAAAAGGTGTCGGATCTGGTCGGAGGGGTGTGGAGGCCACTTTCCGGCACGCCGTGACGGACGCCGATGAGCGTCGGCGGCTCATACTGAGGGGCATGACAGCGCAGCAGGACACCAGTGCCACCGACCTCGGTTACCTGACCGGCGGGGCCCGGGCCGCGGTGCGTACCGGTCTCGCCATGCTGCACGCCCGTGGCCTGGTGGTAGCCGACCCGCCGGGCCGGGTGCGTCGGGCCGGGGTGTTGCCGCCCCGGGCCGAACCGCTCGAACGGGCCCTCTTCGGCGCACTCCACAGCGCGATGGCCCCCCGCGAGGTGGCCAACCAGCGCCAGGTCCGGCGGGCCCTGGCCGAGCACCGGGAGGGGCTGATCGGTCTCGGGCTGCTCCGCCCGGCCTGGCGCCGGTTCGCGCTGCCGGCCATGCTGGTGCTGGTACCGCCGCTGCTGGTCGCCCGGCTGGTCGCCGACGACCTGCTCGGTGGCGGGCCGGCGCTGCTGATCGTGCTCGTCTTCGCGGTGCTCGCCAACCTGTTCCTGCCCCGGCAGACGGTGGCCGGTGCCCGGCTGCTCCGCGCCGCCCGTCGCTGTCACCCGGTGCCGACCGCCCCGGAGACCGATCCGGCCGTCGAGCCGGGGACCGCGGTGGCGCTGTACGGCGAGGCGGCGATCCGGGTCCTGATGCCGCAGTTCGCCCGGGACGGCGGGTTGCTCCGGGAGGGCCGCTGGGCCCGTCTGCTCGGCGCGTTCCGTCCCGGCATCCCGTCCATGCCCGCCGGCGTGGTCTGACCGAGCCGGCCTTCCCCCGGCCCGCCGGTGCGGGCCTGGACAGGCGTAGCGGTGCCGACGAAGCGGTGCGGAGGTGCCGGCTCAGCGGAGCAGCGCCCGGCGGCGGGTCAGTTGGACCGGGGCGCCGGGAACACCGCCGGTTCGGCGCGTACCGACCGTGTTTTCGGGTCCGTCGAGACGAACGGCAGCACCGGGAGACCGTCGGAGCGGTAGCAGAGCTCGTCCTCGGTGACGACGCCCACCTCGTGGTCGGCGAGTTCGGCGAGCCAGTGCAGCCCGGCAGCGCCCATCGCCATCCCGGCGGTGGCGAAGGCGTCCGCGCGGCCGAGATCCGCGCCGACCACGGTGACCGAGGCCAACGCGGTGGCCGGCGCCCCCCGGTACGGGTCGATCACATGGAAACCCCGCTCGTACGTGCCGGAGGTGGCGATTGCGAAGTCGGTGCTGCCGAGCACCCAGCAGACCTTGTCCGGCTGCCACGGGTGACGTATCCCGATCCGCCACGGCTCGTCCGGCCGGGGGCCGCCCCGGGCCCGGATGTCGCCGCCGGCGTTGATCCAGTGCGACTGGCAGCCGGCGGCGAGCAGCCGGTCCGAGGCGACCTGCACCGACCAGCCCTTCACGAAACCGGACGGGTCGAACCGCCCGGTCGCGTACGCGTCGAAGTAGCCGTCGGTCTCCCGCCACAGGTCGGCGCAGGTCTCGACGACCAGTCGCAGGTCGGCGGAGCAGTCGTCGATGGAGAGTTCGCCCCGGTCGAAGCGGTTGACCTCGCTGTCCGGCTTGTACGTGCTGAACCGCTCGTCCACCTCGCGCAGCCAGTCGAACACCTCGTCGGCCAACTCCGCCAGTTGCTGCCTGGGCAGCGGATCGGTGAGTTGGACGCTGATCGGCGTACCCATGATCTGTTCGACCCGGCGTAGTCCGGTGGTGCCCATCGGATCAGGCCTTTGCCCTGTCGAGCGCCGACTGCAACGACGCCCGGTACGCCTCGCTGGTCAGGCTCGCCCCGGAGACGGTGGAGATCTCTGCGCTCTGCGCGGAGAGGACCTCCTGCCGCAGCTTCGGGATCGCCCGCTCGTTCACCGAGATGCTGGTCGGGTCGTCCTGCGGGTACGCGGTCGACACGTCGGAGATCTTGCCGTCGGTGATGACCAGGGTGACCTTGATCCCGCCGTACTCGTAGTTCGCGGTCGCACCGGCGAAGGTGCCGTCCTTCAGGCCGCTCGCCGGGGGCTTTGTCGGCGTGTTCTTCTTCGGCGGGTTGCTCTGCTTGCCGCTCGGCGTCGCCTTCGGGCTCTCCGGAGCGGCACCGCCGGCCGCGCCGGCCTCGTCGTCGGTGAGTTCGAGCGCCACCTGCGTGCCGGTGCCGGGGGTCGGGGTGCCGAGTTTGGCGCCGATCAGCAGGCTGGTGCCGATGGCGGTGCCGAGTACGGCGAAGGCGGCGCGACGCACTTCTTCTCCTTTGTGGTGGGTCAGAACTCGAACGGGTCGAGGTGGATCTGTCGGCGGGGGACCCGCAGCTTGCGCAGGGTACGCAGGGAGACGTCGACCAGGCCGGGTGGCCCGCAGAGGTAGATGTCGCGGCGACGGACGTCCGGGACGAGTTCCCGCATGCCCTTCGCGGTGAACAGGTGCCGGGGTGCGGCATCCTCGCGCGAGCCGATGACGTACCAGACCTGGGCCTCCCGGGCCCGGGCCAGCCAGTCCAGCTCGTCGCGGAAGAGCAGTTCCTCCTCGGTCCGGGAGCGGTAGATCACCACGGCGCGCTCGGGCAGGTCCTCCAGCAACGCCCGGATCGGTGCGATGCCGCTGCCGCCCGCGATGAGCAGGGCCCGGGGCCGGATCGCCCGGTTGGCGGTGAAGACCCCGGACGGCCCCTCGGCGAAGATCCGGGTACCGGGTTCGAGGTACTGCAGGGACTCGGTGTGGTCGCCGACGATCTTGACGGTGAGACGCAGCCACTGCTCGTTCGGCGCGGCCGACAGCGAGAACGGGTGCGCCTGCCACCAGCAGCCCTTGGTCAGGAACCGCCACCGGAAGTACTGCCCGGCCCGGGCGTCGAGCTCGTCCAGACGCTGCCCCGAAATGTAGATCGAGACCATGTCGGTGCCCTCCGGGACGACGTCCTCGACCCGGAGCCGGTGCCGCAGGTTGAACCGCAGCGGCGAGATGATCCGTCCCCACAGGACGGAGACGATGACGAAGACGTAGAGGCCGGCCCAGAAGTACCGGCCGAAGCCCGGCTTGACGAACTCCTGCCCGGTGGCGAACTGGTGCCCGTAGCTGAACAGCAGCACCAGGTACGTGCTCAGGTGCAGGTAGTACCAGACCTCGTAGTTCATCCGCCGCCGGATGCCCCGGATGGCGAGCAGCGCGATCCCGACCATGATGGCGGTCGCGCCGACCGCACTGAGCATGTCCTCGTACGTGCTCAGCAGGGTAAAGGTGCCCTCGACCACGGGCTCGTCGGTCAGCTTGCTGTAGCCGACCGCGATCAGCGCGGCGTGGGCCAGGATCGCCAGGAGCAGGAAGGCGCCGAGTTCCCGGTGCCAGATCAGCAGCGAGTGCGCGCCGATCCAGCGTTCGAGCCAGCGTACCCGGCTCATCAGCAGGACCTGGGCGAGCAGCAGGTAGCCGCCGACCAGGCCGGTGAGCCGACCGCCGGCGATCAGGATGTCGGCGGTCGTGTTGATCGAATCCGGTGGGGTGTTCAGCCACCACAGTTCCACGGTGGTGGCGAGTGCCGCCCAGAAGACGATGTGGAAGAAGAGCCGCCCGCCCCGGTCGTACGTCTCGACCTCGGCGGTCTCCCGGTGCCGCGCGGCCTCCATGCCACCGGTCGGCCCCGGCCGCCAGGCGGGCGCGGTCTCGGCGTACGACCTGGGCTCACGCTCCCGGTCACGGGTCGGGTTCGACCACTCCGCGGCACCGCGCCGGGGCCGCTCGCGGGTGGGATACGGGTCGTCGTCCGGCTCGGCGTACGTGTCCACACCCCGGGTCGGGTACGGCGCGAAGTCCGGATGAGGATCGCGCTCCCGGCCCCTGGACGGTGGCCGGTCGTAGGGGTCGTCGTCGTCCGACACCCGAGGTATCAGGCCGGTCACCCACTCGGTGAGGGGTTCGGCGGTCTCGACATCTCGGCGGCGTGTCACGTAACAGGTGTACCGGATCGCGACGCTGACGACGATCGGCTTAGTCCAGTCTTAAGATTCGTTTGGCGGCCGGCTAAGGAAGCGCGTGAACCGGGGCCTCGGGTGACCCGTCCGGGCCCCGCCGCCCGGACGCCCCCCCCCGGGGTCCGGATGGTGGCCCGGACGCCCCGGCGGCCCGCCCCCCCAACGGGCCGCCCGCCCCCGTCGGCCGGCCCGCCCCCCGACGGGCCTCCAGCAGCGTGGGTCATCCCGCCACACAGTCGCCACACGGAACGCCGGCCCATCCTCGGCCTCCGAATAGGACGGACCGGCGACTCCGACAGGCGGCCGGTTCGGACCGACCGGCGGATCGGGCGGACCGGCGGATCGGGCGGTACCCGCTTCCGCACCGGTCGCGCCGCTCGCTCCCGGACCGGACCGGTCGCGCCGCCGCCCCTGGACCGGACCGACCGTACGTCGGGCGAACGGGCGGCGGCGGTACCGTTGCCTATCGGTGACGGGCCACCGGCGGGTGCTGGGAGACGACGGATGAGGTTCGGTGTTCTCGGGCCGCTGCGGATCCGCCTGGACACCGGTGCCGAGGTGGTGCTGCGCAGCCGGCACCAGCGCACGGTGCTGGGCACCCTGCTGGTCGGGGCCGGGCAGGTGGTGACGGTCGACCGGCTGGTGGAGGTGCTCTGGGGCGACCGCCCACCCGCGTCGTACGCCTCGAACCTGCAGACGTACGTCTCCCGGCTGCGGGAGCGGGTGCCCGGGGCGACGATCGACCACAGCGGCGACGGCTACCTGCTCCGGGTCGGACCCGACGACCTGGACGTACTGGTGTTCCGGCGTGAGGTCGCGCTCGGCCGGGCGGCGATGGCGGCCGGCGACCCGGGTACGGCGGCGCGGCGGTTCCGTGCCGGGCTGCGGCTGTGGCGGGGACGGCCACTGGCCGACCTGTCGGTGCCGACACTGGAACCCGAACTCGCCAGGTGGGAACTGGAACGGTTCGGCGCCCAGGAGGAGTGCGTCGACGCCGACCTGGCCGCCGACGGTGACCTCGGGACCGTACTCGCCGAACTGCACCGGATGGTGGCCGAGCAGCCACTGCGGGAACGGCCGCACGTCCAGTTGATGGTGGCACTGGCCCGGGCCGGTCGCCGGGCCGACGCGCTCGCCGCCTACCAGTACGCCCGGGACCTCCTGGTCACCGAGCTGGGTCTGGAACCCGGGCCCGAGCTGCGCCGGGCACACCGGGCGATCCTGCGCGGCGAGGAGCCGGTGGTGGTCCGGTCGACGGCGGAGCCGGCGTCGCCGTTCCCGGTCTGTCAGCTGCCGCCGGCCGCACCGGGTTTTGTCGGCCGGACCGGCAGCATCGAACGGATCGAGGCACTGCTGGGGGCGGGGCGCGACCCGCTGCCGGGGACACCTGCCGAGCGGTGGCGCGACCCGCTGCCGGAGGGCGACCCGTCGGCACCGCCGGGCGCTGTTCCGCCGCCGGCACCGGGCGTCGACGGGGTGCCGGTGGTCGCGGTCTCCGGCCAGCCCGGGGTGGGCAAGACCGCGCTCGCGGTGACGGTGGCACACCGGATTCGCGGCCGGTTCCCGGACGGGCAGCTCTTCGTCCACCTGGCCGGTGCCTCGGCGGCACCCCGCGACCCGGCCGTCGTCCTGGCCGACCTGCTCCGTGGCCTCGGCGTACCCGGCACGGCCGTACCGCAGAACCTGAACGCGCTCGCCGCCGTCTACCGGGCCCGGCTCGCGGACCGGCGGATCCTGGTGGTGCTCGACGACGCCGCGACCGCCGCCCAGGTCCGTCCGCTGCTGCCGGGCACCCCGGGCAGCGCGGTGCTGATCACCAGCCGGCGTCGGCTCAGCGACCTGATCGACGCGCGGCACGTCCCGGTCGGCCCGCTGACCGACCACGAGACCCGGGAACTGCTGGCCCACGTGGTCGGCCCGGACCGGGTGGCCGGGGAGCCGGTCCCCGCCGCCCGGATCGCCGCCGCCTGCGGCAACCTGCCGCTCGCGGTCCGGATCGCGGGCACCCGGTTGGCGACCCGGTCCTGGCCGCTGGCCGTCCTCGCCGACCGGCTCGACGACGAGCGACGGCGGCTGGACGAACTGGCCGCCGGCGATCAGCAGGTCCGGGCCAGCCTGGCACTCAGCGTCCGGGCGCTCTCCCCGGCGGCCCGTGAGGCGTTTGTGCTGCTCGGCGCGCTCGGCCCGGTCAGTTTCGCCGGTTGGGCCGTCGCCGAACTGCTCGACCGGGCCGACCCGGACCGGGTCCTCGACGAACTGGTGGAGGCGAACCTGCTGGAGGTGGCCTGCCCGGCGAACGGCGCCGAGCCGCGCTACCGGCTGCACGACCTGCTCCGGGTCTACGCCGAGGAACTCGCCGCCGGTGACCGGGGCGACCCGGGCGTTGCGGATCGGGCCGCCGTACCGGGCCAGGTCGCCCGGCGGGGCGGGCCGGCGACCGACGGGCAGAGCCGGCTGCTGACGGCGGCCGCCGCACTGGTCGGTACCGCCGCCCGGCGACTGCCGCGCACCCTGACCTGGGCCCGTCCGGACGAGCCGGTCGATCCCCGACCGACCCGCAGTGGCGTCGAGTCACTCGTCGCCGCCGACCCGCTCGGCTGGCTCGGCGGCGAACTCGACTTCCTGGTCAGCCTGATCGGCCTGGCCGGGTCCGGCGCGTCCGTCGGTAGGGCGGAGACAGCCGGCGCCGGGCGGACGACGGGTACGGCCGGCGCCGGGTCGGCGGCGGTCACCCTGGCCGAGCGGCTGGCGCCGTTCCTCTGGGTGCACGGGCACTGGGCCGAACTGCAGGTCGCGCAGCAGCGGGCCGGACAGGTCGCGGCCCGGATCGGCGACGAGCGGGCGTTGGCGCGTACCGAGTTTGTCGGCGGGGTGCTCTGCCTGGCCCGGGGCGATCTGGCCGGAGCCGCCGAGCGGCTGCGCAGCGGCGAGGCCAGGTTCGCCCGGCTCGCCGACCGGCACGGGCTGGCCTGCCTGCTCAGCGACCAGGCGGTGCTGTACGACTACCAGAACCGCGCCGAGGAGGCGGCCGCCACGGCACAGCGGGCGGTGGAACTGTTCCGCGCCGAAGGTGACCCGCTCGGCGCGGTGCTGGCCGCCCCGGTGCTCTCCGCGGCCTACCGGGGCCTGGGCCGGCTCGACGAGGCGTTGGCGGTGGACCGGGCGGCGGTCACCGAGGCGGGTGCCCTCGGCGTACCGGAGATCGTGATGGCCCGTTGCCTGAACGCGCTCGCGGTGACCCGGCTGCTGCGCGACGAGCCGGCGTTGGCGTACGGCGCGGCGGAGCGGGCGGTGACGCTGCTGGAAACGGTCGGCGACCGGTACGTGCTGCTGGCCGCCCTGCGGCACCTCGCCTCGGCCGCCATCTGCCTGGGCCGGCGTACCGAGGCGGTCGGCCGGCTCCGGCAGAGTCACGAGCTGGCGGTGCAGCTCGGTGACCGGCCGTGGGCCACCGGGCTGGCCCGGGACCTGGCGGTCAGCTGGATCGGGGAGGGGCGTGCCTCGGCGGCGGTCGAGGTGCTGCGCGGCTGTGCCCGTGCCTTCGCCGAGATGGAGATGCCGGCCACCCAGGCCGCCACGCTGCACATGCTCGCCCGGGCGTACGACGAGACCGGTCAGCGGGAGGCCGCCCGGGACGCCCGGCTCTGGGCCGACCTGCTGACCGATCCGCAGGACACCCGGACCCCGGCGCTGGCGAACATCGTGCTGCGGCTGGCCGAGCCCGACCGCCCCGGCCGCGTGGACGGCGGTCTCGGCGACGGCGAGGAGGGCCGCCGGGTCGGGGCCGGGGAAAGCGTCGTACCTGGTCGGTAGGGTCGGCGAGTGAACCGTACCGACCGGCTTTACGCCCTGGTGGAGGAGTTGCGTGCGGTCGCTCCGCGACCGCGCAGTGCGCGTTGGCTCGCCGCACGGTTCGAGGTCGACGCCCGCACCATCCGGCGCGACATCGGCGCCCTGCAGGAGTCCGGCGTACCCATCTATCCCGAGCGGGGCCGGCGCGGCGGCTACGTGCTGGACCGGGCCTACACCCTGCCGCCGGTCAACATCACCCCACGTGAGGCGATCGCCGCGGCGGTCGCCCTGGAGACGATGGCTGACACGCCGTTCCTCGACGATGCCCGGTCGGCGCTCTACAAACTCCTCGCGGTGATGTCGCCCTCCGACGTGGAGGCGGCCCGTCGGGTGGCGGACCGGATCCACCTGGGCACACCCGACCGGCCGGCCACCCCGGCCCGCCAGGTGCTGCGCACCGCCGGCGATGCCGTGGTCCGCCGGACCGTGCTCGCGATCGAGTACGTCGACCGACACGGCCACGCCTCGCGCCGGCTCATCGAGCCGGTGGAACTGCTCGGCGCCGGCCACCAGTGGTACCTGGTCGGCTGGTGTCGACTCCGCCAGGAGGTACGCGGTTTCCGGCTGGACCGGATGCAGCGGGCCTCGGCGACCGACGAGGTCGCGCCGCCCCGCCCGGTCGGTGCCGCCTGGCGCAGCCGGTTCGAGCTGGCGACGGCCCCGCTGAACCTGCCCGGCATGCTGTCTTCCTGAGCCTCTGATCAGGCAATTTCCGTTCCTAAAAGCGGACAGGATGGTGCCTCCGGAGGGGACGAGAATGGTTGGTGATGACGTTCGGCGCGGGCAGCGCGAACGACGGGTGCCCCGGCTGCCGGACACCGCCCCCACGGGAGGAAGTCTCGCGATGACCATCAACACCAACCACAGCTCGGCCCTGGTCGCCGTCGACCCCCGGCCGAGGCTCTGGGAGAACTGGGTGGCTCTGCGCAATGGTGACCTGTCGCTGGTCGACGAGATCGTCGCTCCCACCCTGGCCGTCCACCTGGCGACGGGCGGCGACGGTCCGGCCCGGCTGCGCGGCCGGGCGGAACTCGTCTCCTGGGTGTCCATGTCGCACACCGCCCACCCGGGGTTGCGGCTGACCGTCGAGGTCGGTCCGATCATCGGGCCGGACCTGGTCGCCGGCCGCTGGACCTGCACCGGTTTCCGCGCCGGCCGGCAGCCGCTGCGTCCGCTCCGGTCGGTCGAGACGGTTTCCGGGGTCGACATCATCCGGATCGAGGGCGAGCGGATCGTCGAATGCTGGAGCCAGGACGACGCCCATGCGGGGCAGGACCGCGTCGTCGCGTACGCCGCCGCCTGATCGTGATCGGGGACGGGCGCCAACCGTCCGTCCCCGATCCCTTCCTCAGCCGGGTATCGGCTCGCCCCGGTAGGTGCCGAACGACCAGCGGTTGCCCTCCGGGTCACGGACCAGGAACTCCCGTGAGTCGTAGTCGGTGTCCTGCACCCTCTGGACCAGTTCGGCACCGGCCGCGAGCGCGCGGGCACAGAGCCGGTCCGGGTCGTCCGTCACCGCGTACGCGCCGAAGGTGCCGGGTGGCAACGCCCACGGGTCGTCGGCGTCGTCGCGGGCGCTGCCCAGCATGATCCCGCCGCCCGGCGGCCAGCGGAGCTGAGCATGGTGCACGACGTCACCGTCGGCGCTGACCAGGATCTCCTCGAAGCCGAAGGCGTCGACGAGAAAGCTGATCAACTTTCGGGCGTCCCGGGCCCGTAACGTGGGCCAGACCTGGGGTGGGGGAGGTACGGCTGTCATGTCGACCATCCTGTCGGCGGGTCGACGGCGGTGGCTTGGACGTTTCGGAACTCCTCGGCTCGGAACTCCTCCGCGAGCCAGCGACTCGGCGGGCAGCCGGCGAAGTCACGGAAGTCCCGGTCGAGGTGGGCCTGGTCGTAGTAGCCGGACGACACGGCGATCTCGGCCAGCCCACCCGACCGGGCGAGCCCACCCGATCCGGCCCGGCTCTGCAACAGTCGTCGGGCCCGGTCGAAGCGGGCCACCCGGGCGGCCCGCTTCGGGCTGAGTCCGATCTCGACGCCGAACCGGCGGCTCAGGTAGCGGTCGCTCCATCCGGTCTCCCGGGCCAGTTCGCTCACCGGTACGGCCCCGCCGGTGGCCACCAGTCGGTGCCAGGCACGGGCCAGTTCCGCCTGCGGCACGGCGCCGGGGTCGAAACGGCGGAGGAGCAGCCGGTCGAGCACCCGGAACCGCTCGTCCCAGCCGGCGGCGGCGAGCAGTCGTTCCCGGAGCTCCCCGGCGAACGGCCCGAGCACGAGGTCGGCGCTGAGATCGGCGTCGACGAGTTCGCCGGCCGGCAGACCGAGCAGCGCCCGCGCGCCGAGTGGCGAGAGACCGAGCTGGATGCCCGACTGTCGGCCGTCGTGCTCGATCATCGCCGGCGCGGTGTGCAGGCCGCCGACCAGGGTGTCGTACCGGGCCGGCGCGGTACGTGGGTCCGGGTGTGTGGCGATCATCAGCGGATCGTCCAGCGTGATGATCACCGTCAGGTACGGCGACGGCAGACCGCGGTGCCGGGCGGGCGGGACGTCCCGGTCCCGGTAGCCGAGGTACGGGGCGAGGAACGGGCGCAGCGGCGGCGCGGGCAGTCGCTGGAGCAGTTCCGACCTCGGTTCGGGCGCCACCTGGCAAGTCTAGGGCGGTCAGGCGTGGTCCGGCGGCAGTCGTCGGGCGACCAGGACGGCATCGTGGATGGTGATCTCCCGACCCTCGGGGTCCACTGTCGCGCGTGGCCGGGCCTCGGCCGCGACCACCTTCCACCCGGTCGGATCCAGCGTGGCGGCGACCTCCTCGGCGGTGAACATCATGTCCGGGAAGTGCATCCGGCGTGCCGAGGTCCGCAGGTCAGACGGATGGTGGCCGACGATCAGCAGGGTGCCGCCCGGTGCCACCGCACCGGCCAGCCGGCTGAACAACTCCTGTCGGGCCGTACCGGGCAGGTGCATGAACTGGGACGAGACCAGGTCGTAGCCGCCCTCGGGCAGTGGCCGGTCGCGCAGGTCGGCGTGCAGCCAGTCGATCCGACCGGCGACCTCCGCCCCGGCGGTCGCCGCGTTCGCGGCACCGCGTCGCAACGCGGTGATGGAGATGTCGACCGCCGTCACCCGCCAGCCGCGCCGGGCCAGCCAGACCGCGTCGGCACCCTCGCCGCTGCCGACGTCGAGCGCCCGGCCGGGGGCCAGGTCGGACACCTCGGCGACCAGCTGCGGATTCGGCTGTCCACTCCAGACCGCTGGACGGGCCTGGTAGCGCTCCTCCCAGGCGGCCTCCTCGAACAGGGTGCGCGCCTGCTGGCGGTACGCCTGCACGGCCGCCACGGTCTCCTCGTTGACCAGGTCCGCGTTGATCGCCGCGCCGGCGTTCAGTCCCGCCGCGGCGGCGGTCAGCACCTGGGCGCGTACGTCGGCGACGTTGCCGGCCACCCAGACCCCGGGTACCCCGGTCGCCCCGCTCGGGTCGGCGGTGATCTGGCTGCCGACCACGTGACCGTTGATCTCGACGTCGACCGGCTTCAGCCCGAGCGACTCCAGGACAGCGGTACGGGCGGTGAGCCGGGACGCGACGACCACCGCGTCCAACGCGACGACCTCACCGGAGGCGAGGCGTACCCCGGTCAGGGTGTCGTCGGTGACCTCGACGGCCGCGACCGGCCCGGGTACGACGACGATGCCGCGCGCGGCCAGCCGCTCGGCCTCCTCGGCACCGGGCGGTGGGGTGTGATGCGACAGGAGCAGCACGTCGGCACTCCACTGTCGCCACAGCTCGGCCTGGTGCACGGCCAACGGTCCGGTGGCGAGTACGCCGATCCGCCGGTCCCGGACCTCCCAGCCGTGGCAGTACGGGCAGTGCAGCACCTCGTGTCCCCACCGTCGTGCCAGCCCGGGGACGTCCGGCAGGTCGTCGACGCCTCCGGTGGTCACCAGCAGCCGCCGGGCCCGGGTCTGCCGCCCGTCGTCCAGGGTGACCAGGAAGCCGTCGCCGTCCCGGGTCGCGCTCCCGACCCGCCCGGTGACGATCTCGCCGCCGTACCGGGTCACCTCGGCGCTTCCGAGGGCCAGCAGTTCCGCCGGCGGCGTACCGTCCCTGGTCAGGAAGTTGTGTACGTGCCCGGCGGGTGCGTTGCGCGGCTGCCCGGCGTCGATCACCAGTACCGAGCGGCGGGCCCGGGCCAGGGCCAGCGCTCCGCTCAGCCCGGCGGCGCCGCCACCGATCACCACCACGTCGTATGTCCCGTTCATCCTGTTCTCCCTGTCGCTCGTCGCCCCCCGTTGCTGGTCCCACGGTCCGACCTGACTGCCGACCTGACAAGTAACGTTGCCGTTATGGCAAACGACGACGGCCCGGCCCCCGACGGCCCGGACCTCTCCGGCGTGCTGGCCGCGGTCGGCCCGCGGCTGCGCGCGTTGCGGAAGCAACGCGGTACGACGCTGGCCCAACTCGCCGAACTCACCGGCATCTCGGTCAGTACCCTGTCCCGGCTGGAGTCCGGCGGTCGCAGACCCACCCTGGAGCTGCTGCTGCCACTGGCCCGGGCCCACCAGGTGGCCCTCGACGAACTGGTCGGTGCCCCCGCCACCGGGGATCCCCGGGTGCACGCCCGGCCGATCGTCCGGCACGGTGTGACGTTCCTGCCGCTGACCCGTCGGCCGGGTGGTCTGCAGGCTTTCAAGCAGATCCTGCCGCCGAACACGCCCGGCGGTGAGCTGCGCCAGCAGACCCACGAGGGGTACGAGTGGCTCTACGTCCTCTCCGGCCGGGTACGTCTGTTGCTGGGCGAGCACGACCTGGTGCTGACCCCGGGCGAGGTCGTCGAGTTCGACACCCGGGTTCCGCACTGCGTCGCCAATCCGGGCCCGGGCACCGCCGAACTCCTCACCCTGTTCGGCCCGCAGGGCGAACGCCTGCACGTGCGGGCCCGGCCGACGAAGCGCTGACCCGACGGGCTGGGGGACGTCGACCCCGAGCCGGCCGGGAAGGCGCTGACCCGGCGAGCCGATGAGGCGGTGGGCAGCAGCAGGTCGACGAGGCGGCGGGGTGGCCGGGGGTGGTGTTTGTCCGATCCGTCGTCGGGTAGCCGTCCCGGGCGGCGACCGGGGCACCGCCGAGGGTCCGGCCGCCGGTGCGGGTCGGTGGGCGTCGACGGGGGAGGGTGAGGGCTGTGCGGATCGGGATCGTCGGCACCGGGCACGTCGGGGGCACGCTCGCCCGCCTGTTCAGCAAGGCGGGTCACGAGGTGGTGGTGGCGAACTCCCGGGGCCCGGAGACGCTGCGCGGACTGACCGGGGAACTGGGCGGACGGGTACGCGCCGCGAACGCGGCCGACGCCGCCCGGTTCGGTGACGTCGTGGTGGTGTCGGTGCCGTTCGGCCGTTACGCCGACCTGCCCGCCGAGGAGATGTCCGGCAAGACCGTGATCGACACCGGGAACTACTACCCGGAACGGGACGGGCACCACCAGGACCTCGACCAGGACCGGACCACCTCCAGCGAGCTGCTCCAGCAGCGGTTGTCCGGTGCCCGGGTGGTCAAGGCGTTCAACGCGATGCGCTGGGACCACCTGCGGGACTTCGGACGGCAGTCCTCGGCCCAGCGGCGCTACGGCATCCCGGTCTCCGGCGACGACCCCGGTGCGAAGCGACAGGTCGCCGACCTGGTCGAGCAGGTCGGGTTCGAGCCGGTCGACGCCGGCAGCCTCGCGGAGGGGCGGCGGCACCAGCCCGGTACCGAGGTGTACCTCGCCGACCTGACCGGTGCCGAGCTGCACGGTCGGCTCGGCGCCCGCTGAGCCCGGCGGACGTACGCACCTCTCATCGATCCGGCGGCGGCTTCTCCGGATGCTCGGCGGACCCACGGTTGCCCCCGCTGTCGTCCGTCGTGGTCCCGTCGTCCGTGGTCGCGTCGCCCGTGCTGGCGTCGGTCGTGGTCCCGCCGTCAGCGGTGCCGGCCCGGCGCTCCAGGGCGACCGTCTTGAACACGTTGTAGAGGACCGCCGTGATCGGTACCGCGACGAAGGCGCCCACGATGCCGCCGAGCAGCGTGCCGGCGGTGACCGCGAGCAGCACCACGACCGGGTGCAGACGTACCTGACGTTTCATGATGAGGGGTTCGAGCAGGTTGCCCTCGGTCTGCTGTACGGCGATCACCGCCGCCAGCACCAGCAGCGCCGTCGTCGGCCCCTTGGCGGCCAGCGCGACCAGCACCGCGACACTGCCGGCGACGGTCGCCCCGATGATCGGCACGAAGCCGCCGAGAAAGGTGATCACGGTCAGCGGCAGGGCCAGCGGCACCCGGAGCAGGACCAGGGCCAGCCCGATGCCGGCCGCGTCGATCGCGGCGATCATCATCGTGCCCCGGGTGTACGCCCCCAACGTCCGCCAGCCGGCCCGGCCCGCCTTCGCGGTGATCGGCCGGGACCGCTCGGAGACCCAGCCGAGAATCCACCCCCACATCAGGCGGCCGTCCTTCAACAGGAAGAACAGCAGCACCAGGACGAGCAGCAGGGCACCGGCCGCCTCCGCGACGGTGGCGGCGCCGCTGACCGGGTCCGGCGCCGAACCTCGTACGCCGCTGACCGCCCGTTGGGTCCACTGGTCCAGTTGCTCCCGGCTGATCGGCAGGGCCGAGGTGAGGAAGTCCCGGGTCCGATCCAGCCCCTGGTCGAGCTGTCGTGCCAGGTCGGCGAACTGGTCGGCGGTCAGCCGCCAGACCAGTACGATCGCCCCGCCCAGCACAGCCAGCAGCAGCAGTACCGAGACGAGCGCGGCCAGCGCGGGCGGAAACCGGTGGCGGCGCATCAGGCTGGCCACCGGGTCGAACATCGCGGCCAGGAAGAGGGTGGCCGCCAGCGCGATGCTCAGCGGGGCGAGTTTGGTGGCGATCTGCGCGAGGACGTACGCCCCGGCGACGAGGACGAGCAGGCAGAGGCTGGCCAGCACCGCCCAGCGCAACAGCCACGGAAGACGGTCCAGTACCTGACTGGGACGCCCACCGTGCCCGTCCGACCGGTCGGCCGCCCTGTCCATATCCGCCTCCTGTCGGCCCGGGTGTCCCGGTTACCCACCGGACGGGCCGACGACACCTGCCGCCGACCCTCGGCGTGCCCGGGCGCGGCCGAACGGGGGCGTCGGGACAGGAACAGGAGCCGACCCGGGTCGGTCAGGAGGCCGAACCGGGCTGGCGGTCGGACCAGCGGGCGGGGGAGACGACGGTGGAGCGGCCCCGACCCGGCGAGTTCCGGCCCGGGGCCGAGGCGTTCCAGCCTGCCGTCGCCGCGTTGCGGCGGCGCAGCGACCGGCGGTAGTAGTCGTCCCGGTGCGCGAACTCGACGGGCAGCGCGCCGGGCAGGTCGACACCCCGGTCGGGGTCGGCCAGGGCGTCGGCGAACGGCGCCAGCCCGGCCCGGGCGAGCAGCGCGTCCCACTCGGGCGGGGCGAGTTCCACCATCGTCGGGTTGGCGAGCCGGAATCCGGCGACGGTCCGCCGGATCAGGGTGGTGACCCGCCGGACCGTCCGGGCCGAACCGAGGGTGCCGCCGGAGAGCGCCAGGGCCGGACGTCCGGCGGTCCGGACGGCGTCGCAGACGACCAGCAGACGTTCGGGTTCCCGGCCACCGGTCTCCGGGTCGGTCGCCGGCAGGACGCGCAGCGCCGACGGCCACTGCCAGCGGATCTGCCCGGTCACCACGTGACTGCCGGCCGGCGTGCTCCGGCGCCGCTGCCGGGAGCCGGCCCGCGGTTCCGGAGCCGGCCCGATCCGCCAGTCGACGCAGACGTACGCCAGCCGTCGGTCGGTCACCGTGACCTCGGCCCGTCGGGGCAGTGCCCAGACCAGTTCCCCGGTGCCGTCGTCCGGGGCGAGAAGGTGCCCGGCGACGTCCACCTCGTCCCGCCACAGCACCTGCTCGTCCGGGTCCAGCACGAGCCGACGGTGCCAGTCCAGCCGGGGAAAGTACGTGTCGTCCTGCACCTGGTCGTCGAACCGGTACGGCCGGATGAAAAACGGAGACGCGTCCTCGGTCATGTCGCCTCCTCGCTGTGCTGGCCGGTACCGGAACCCGGGCGCCTGGGCTGACCGGTGGCCGTGCTCGGCTCGGTCATGGGGAGGGCCTCCGGGTTCCGGTACGTCTTGGTCACTAGGTAATCGGAATTGCCAGGAGCTGTCACGACGGCTGTTGGGGGGTCGGACGCTCGGCCGACCCACCGGACACCCGTCGGGTGATGGTATGGGGATCTACCGGTCAACGGGTCGGGACCGATGCCCGGCCCCGCGGGTCAACTGCCGATCTCGTCGGGACGGACGAGGCCGTCCTCGATCGCCCGGGCGAGCAGGGCCGCCTTGGTCGCGGCCGGCCGGCCCGCCCGGGCGTACTTGATCCGGGCCCGGTCGACGTACTGCTTGACGGTGTGTTCGCTGATGTTCATCCGGCGGGCGACCGAGGCCTTCGACATCGACTGGAACCAGAGCAGCAGCGCCTCCCGCTCCTTGTCGGAGAGGACCGGTCGCCCGTTGCTGCGGTCGCCGACGATCGCCCCGGCCAGGGCCGGCGGCACGTACGGGCGGTCGCTCGCCGCCGCGAGCACGGTCTGTACACAGTGCTCCCGGCCCTCGTGCTTGGCCAGGAAGGCGACCGCGCCAGCGTCCAGGACGGCCAGGATGGTCTCCGAGTCGGTGTGTTCGGAGTAGACGACCACACGGCGACCGGCGCCACTGAGCTCGGCGACCCGGTCGAGCACCGTCCGTCCGTGCAGCCGCAGGTCGAGCAGGATCACGTCGGCCGTCGGCTCATCGGCGGCGAGCACCACGTCCGGGTCGTCGCCGGTGGCGACCACCACCAGCCGGGGCTCGGTGGCCAGCCAGGACCGGATCCCCTCGATGACCACCGGATGGTCGTCGACGATCGCGATGGCGACCCTGGACCGCTCCGGGGTCACGCCCGCCACCGGGTCTGCACCCATACCATGTCCTCGTCCTTCTCACAGAGGTACTCGACCTCTTCCCCGTTGTCCGGGCCGCCGGACCGGCCGTCCCCGGAAATGCCGATGTTGCCACCGTCGGTGCTGGCCGGGCCGGACGCCACGGTCGACGTACCGGGGGTGGTGAGGCTGACCACCACCTCGTCGGGCTGGGCCACCACGGTCAGCCGGGCCCACCGGGTGGCGGCGGCCAGGGTCGCGGTCAGCGGCTCGGCCAGTCGTCGACGGATCTCCACCGGCAGCGGAGGCAGGCTTCCGACGGCGACGAAGTCGACCTGGAGGCCGTTGCGTTCCACCACGTCGACACAGGCCCGCAGCTCGTGCAGCAACGGGTCCGGTACGTCGTCCGACTCGGCGATCAGTCGACGCAGCCGGGAGGCCTCCAGGGCACAGCGGCGCTGGACGGCGGGGTCGGAGGGATCCGCCCGCCCCTCGGCCAGTTCGGTGAGGATCGCTCCGGCGGTCCGGTTCAGTTCGGTGAGCCGGTCGCGCCGGGCCCGGTGCACCCGGCCGGCGACGGCCCGCTCGGTCTCGATCGCGGCGCGGGCGGCCGCGGCCCGGGCCGTCCGTCCGGTCAGTTCGGTGAGCAGGTTGATCGCGATCATCATGGCGATCGGCAGCACGATGGTGCCGTAGACCGTCATCGCGTAACGGCTCAGCTCGGCCGGACCACGGTCGGTGTCGACGAGTACGCCGACCAGGGCGACGAGCGCGCCGACCGCGAGCACCGCGACCAGTTCCGGGATCCGTCGGCCCCAGAGCAGCAGGAGCGCGAACCAGGCGAGGGTGGCCCAGCCGAAGTTGGCCGAGTCGAAGATCGCCTCTGGTGGGGTGCAGGCGAGGACCGCCACGTCGACGACGAGCAGCACCCCGATCAGCGGCCAGACCGGTGCCCGGGTGCCGCGGAGCAGGTGTGTGGCGGCGACCGCGCCGACGACGACGTAGACCAGCCAGCCGACGCCGACCACCCAGGGCGACCGGTAGCGGTCCCAGTGGGCGAGCACGGCCGGCAGGTTGATGGCGAGGTGCCAGCCGAACGCGATGAGCACCGCCGCGAGCCGGGGGCCCCGTTCGACGGTGGTGGTGACCGTACCGGTGGGGCCACCGGCCAGCTCGGACATGGTCGTGCTGCCGGTGGGACCGCCGACCGGACCGGTCGTGGTCGTGCTGCCGGTGGGACCACCGGCCGGGTCAGTCGACATCGGACCACCTGAGGCGTACCCGGGTGCCCCGGCCGGGCGCGGAGTCGACCTCGGCCCGGCCACCCACCGTCGCCATCCGGCCGTGCACGGATTCACGCAGCCCGTACCGGTGGTGTGGGACCGTGCCGGGGTCGAAGCCGGGGCCGTCGTCGCTGACCTCGACCACGACGGTGTCGCCGTCGTGGCTCAGCCGCACCATCACGGTGGCGTCCGGCGCGTGCCGGAGCACATTGGACAGCGCCTCGCCGGCACTCTCGGTGATCGCCTCGGCCACCTTGACCGGTACCTCGCAGGGCTCCAGTGCCACCGTCACCCGCAGTTGCGGCGACCGGCGGAGCAGACGGCGGAGCCGTTCGTCGAGCGGCGCCTCGCCGCCGGCGACGTCGGGGTCCCGGTCGCCCGTCGGCGCACCGGTCGGCTCGCGCTCGCCGGCCAGCGCGGCGAGGGTACGCAGGTCCCCGGCGGCCCGTTCGCGCAGCAGCGCCGACTGCCCGGCGACGGCACCGAGGCCGACCACGGTCAACGTGGAGAGAACGGTGTCGTGCAGGTCCCGGTTCTGCTGGCGTTCGGCGGTCCGGGCCGCCCGGGCGGTGAGCGCGGTCCGGGCCGCGTCCTGGTATCCGGCGAAGGCGTCGTCGGCGAGCCGGCTGCTCCGCCGGGCCACCCCGGCGAGTACGGCACTGCAGAGGGTCTGTACGACGAGGGTGACGACGTTGTCGACCGCCTCGGCGTTGTTGCCGGCGAGGTGCGCCCCCGTCCCGTACGCGGCGGCGACGAGCAGGCCGGCCGGGACCGACCAGCGGGCGGGCAGGACGAACTGGGCGATGATCACCGTTGTGCTGGACTGGATCGCCACCCAGCTCACCCCGCCGGGCAGCACCTCCGCCGCCACCAGGTGCCGGATCAGCAGGCAGGCGCCGACGGTGAGGAGAACGTCGACGGCCATCACCGGGGCGGGCGTGGTCCGTCGGAGGATCCAGCCGGCGAAGAACACCGACCAGGCGGTCAGCACGACGACCGCGACACCCAGCAGGGCGGTGTCGACCGGCGGGGTACGTACCGCGAACGCCACCGCGGCGCAGGCGAGCCCGCAGGTGAGCCGGAGCAGCGCGGGAAAGATCGTGTAGACCCAGCCCAGGGCACTGGCGGCCGGCATCTCCACCGGGGACGGGGCAGACACGTCGTCGTTCCTCCCCGCTCGCGTACCGGCGATCGGCGTTCCCGCTCGTTCACCTACCGGCGTCCGGTGTCCCCGGTGTCGGTGTCCCCGGTGCCGGAGGTTCCCGGCGTTGGCTGTCACCGGCGTTGGGTGTCGAACCGGACCGTATCGCTACATATCGAAGCAGGAGAATAGCAGGCAGTGCCCGACCTGCGGTGCCCCGAACGGGTTCAGCGTGGCAGGACGGGGCCACCCCGGCGTCAGGCGTGGTCGTTGGCCGGCGGTACGGCGTTGACCGGCAGTCGGTAGATCCAGACCGGGTAGTCGACGGCGGACCGGCCGCCGGCCAGCCCCGGGGTGCGGTTGAGTTGCGCGGCGGGAATCCACAACTGGCCGGTACCGTCGAGCCACATCGCGTCGGCCCAGACCAGGCGCGGGTCGCTGAGCAGCGTCTCGACCCGGCCGTCGAGCCCGACGGTCAGGATCCGCCGGTTGTCCACGTCGCTCAGGTAGATCACCCCGGACGCGTCGATGGCGGTGCCGCCGGTGGTCGGGGTGTCCGCCCACGCCTCGACCCGCTCGGCGACCACCTCCGGTGGCAGGGTCGGGTCGTCGAGGCAGCGCGTCTCGATCCGGTACAGCGGCCCGGACGCCGGCTGAAAGTAGAGGTACGCACCGTCCGGGGACACCTCCAGCTGGTCGGCGTGGATGCGCAGCTCGTTGCCGTCGGGGTCGCGGAGGACCTCTCCGTCGGCTCGCATGGGTCGGCGGGCGAGGGTGCTGGGGTGCTCCTCGAGCAGCCGGCGGGACTCCCCGGTCGCCAGGTCGAGCACGATCAGGCCCGGCGCACCGGCGTCGGTCAGATAGGCCACCGGCCCGTTGAACCGTACGTCGTCGAGGTAGCTGCGCTCGTGTACCGCGGCGTCGAGGGAGTACTCCCGCAGCACCGTCGCGGTGTCGGTCGCCACCACGATCAGTCGTGGACCTCCGGGGACGACCGGCAGCCCGAGTCCGGGGGTTCCCGAGTCGACGATCCACAGGTTGCCGTCGGGGCCGATCCGCAACCCGTTCACGTGCACGAACGCGCCACGTGGATCCGGACTGTCCCGGACCTCGTTCCACGTCTCGTCCGGATAGGGGACGATCCGGCCGTTGGAGACCACCTCACCGACCTGGATCCCGGGACCGTCGGCCGACGGGAAGCTGACGAAGACCCGGCCGTCGCCGGTGGTGGTCACGCCCGTCCAGACCCGGTCCGCGGCGGTCACCGGGCGCAGCCGGGGATCCTCTCGGGTGTCGGTGCCCATGGCGTCGAGCCTATCGCCGCCTTCGTCCGGTAATGGCGATTCATTCGGCTTTTTCGGGCTCTCCGATCAGCGGGGTGAGCAGTCGGTGCGGTCGGCGCAGTGCCACGCTGACCGGATCATCGCGGCGGACCGCCACCTCGCCGGGGCCGGGGCGGATCTCCACCTCCTCGGGGGCGACGAGTCGGCCGCAGCCACCGCAGGCGCCCGTCGGGTCGAGTGCCGTGTCGCAGTCGGCGTGCACGAAGAGTCGGATTGGCCCGTTTGACGAGAGGTGTCGCTCGCCCCACTGGCCGAGTTGGTAGAAGGCGCTCCACAGCTCCCGACCGCGGTCGGTCAGTACGTACTCGTCCCGAGGTGGGGCGTCGGAGTAGCGGCGCCGGTCCAGCACCCCGGCCTCGGTCAGGCTCCGCAGCCGATCCGCCAGGACGGCCCGGGGGATGTCCAGGTGGGCGAGGAAGTCGGCGTACCGGCGTACGCCGTAGAAGGCGTCGCGGACCAGGAGCAGCGTCCAGCGTTCGCCGAGCAGTTCGAGGGCGCGGGCGAACGAGCAGTTCTGCCGGTCGTAGTTCTTTCCCAGGGCCACGGGTCGATGGTATCCGCCTCTCGGTTCAGTCAACGAACTAACCTGCTAATGTCTCGGTTCGTTCATTGAACTCACACTGGAGGTGTGGAGATGGCGCTGCGCCGAACTGACGTACCCCGGTCCGCCCACCGGGCCGGGCCGCAGACCGACGCGGCCACCCTGCTCGTGGTCTGCGTCGCCACCCTGCTGGCGCTGATGAACTACACCGCGCCGATGACGGTGCTGCCGCAGACCGCCACCGGGCTCACCGCCGGTGCGGGCGCGCAGGTCTGGATGCTCAACGGCATCGCCCTCGGGCTGGCGGCGACCCTGCTGGTCGCCGGAAGCGTCGCCGACGACTTCGGCCGGCGCCGGGTCTTCCTGGTCGGCACCGCCCTGCTCGGCCTCGGCAGCCTGGGCTGCGCGTTCGCCCAGGAACCGCTGCTCTTCGTCGCCGCCCGGGTGCTCCAGGGCGTGGCCAGCGCCGCGATCATCGCGGCCGGGTTGGGCCTGCTCGGACACGCATTCCGCTCCGGACCGGACCGGGCCAGAGCCACCACCCGGTGGGGGGCCACCCTCGGCGCCGGAATCGCACTCGGGCCGGTCCTCTCCGGCGCCCTCACCGACCTCGCCGACTGGCGGGCGTACCACGTGTTCGCCGCGGTCGCCGCTGCGGTCCTCGTACCGTTCGGGGCGCGGGCACTGGCCGAGTCGAGGTCGACCCGACCCCGACCGGTCGACTGGGCGGGTACCGGGACCCTGGCGACCGGAGTCACCCTGCTGCTGGTCGCGGTGACCAACGCGCGCAGCGGCTGGCCACGTACGCCGGTCCTGTTGCCACTGCTGCTGAGTGTCCTCGCCCTCGGCGCGTTTGTCCTGGTCGAGCGGCGGACCCGACAGCCGATGCTGGAGCTGCGCCTGTTCCGGTCCCCGGTGTTCCGGCTATCCACCCTCGGCGGTTTTCTCACCGGGCTCGCCGTGATCGGGCCGATGGGTTTCCTGCCCACCCTGTTGCAACGCACCATGGGGTTGGGGCCGCTGCTCACCGCCGTGGTCTTCGCCGTCTGGTCCGGTACGGCGTTCGTGGTCGCCCTGCAGATGCGGCGCTTCGGCGCCGGACGATCCTCGCGGGGGCTGCTCGTCGTCGGGCTGCTGCTCGCGGCGGTCGGTGACGCCGCACTGCTCGGCCTGGTCGGGTCCGGCACCTGGATACGGGCCCTGCCCGGCCTCGTCGTGGCCGGGATCGGCAGCGGCGTGCTCAACGCGACACTCGCCCGGCTGGCGGTGGAGAGCGTGCCGCCAGATCATGTGGCGATGGGCTCCGGCGCCAGCAACACCGCCCGGTACGTGGGTACCGCGCTCGGGCTGGCCCTGGTCGTCTCGGTTGCCTCCGGTGGTGTTCGGTTCGGCAACCCGGCCGACGTGGCGGTCGGCGCTGGCGCGTTGCTCGCGGTGCTCGGCGCCGTCCTGGCCGCCGGTCAGCGGGGCAGGGTCGCCGTGCCGGCGGCTGAGCCGGTCTGACCCGGTCGCCACCGCCGGCCGTCCCCGGCGGTGGCGGCCATTCCCGGAGTGCGACCGCTGGCCGTCCCCCGGGTGGTCGTGTCCGACGGTTATCCAGGCGCCGGACGGTCAGCGGCCGAGCAGGTCGGTGAGCGCGGCATCCCCCTGGGCCAGCGTCGACCTGCCGGAACCGGTGGTCACCAGGACGCGTCGGCAGCCGTCGAGTTCCACGGTGACGTCACCCTTGCCGGCGTCGTCCGGGGCCTGCAGCAGCGCGAACCGGCCCGCCGGCAGGGCGCAGTCCCGGGCCGGTCCCCGGTTCACCAGCGCGGCCCGCAGCCGGGCCCACCGGTCAGCAGGCAGGAGCAGGCCGTACTCGAAGTCGCCGGCCGGCTTCTCGTTGCCCTGCTGGTCCGCCGGCACGCGGTAGACGCAGAGCCGGACCTGGCGGGCCGAGCCCAGCGGGAGGTCGTCGACCGGTCCGGGAGTCATCGCCGGGGCCAACCTGGTCTGCATCGCGACCGTGTCGGCCCGACCCTGGCCACAGCCGGAGGCGGCCGCGCCGGCCGACTCGATCTCCCGGATCGGCCGCGCCGAGACCTCGGTCAGGGTGAGCTGGTCGAGTGCCCGCATCACCTCACCTCGCGGCTGACCGCAGGCGTTGCGGGGTACGCCCGGACGGGTCCACCGCCCCTCGGCGTCGAGTACGGCGAACCACGGTACGAGGACCAGGTTGAGCGGACACGGGTCACCGGTACGCGGCTCGTCGGGCAGTCGGAGTGCCGTGACGAGCTCGTCGACGTTCTCCGCTCGCTTCTCGAAGTGGACCAGGTCCTCGCCGCGGTCGGGACGGGTTCTCGGGCCCTGGAGGCAGAGCACCGCCGTCGTGGCGACGAAGTTTTCGGGCAGCCGGGGCAGCGTCAGCGCGTCCCGGGCGGGCGGAGGCAGCAGCGTCCCGTCCCGGGTGCCCGCCTCCGGCCCGGTGCCGTTCCCCGGCCCGGTGTCGGGACTGGTCCCAGCGCCCGGCCCGGTGCCGGAGTTGGTGCCGTCCCCCGGCCCGGCCTTCGGGGGCTTGACCGGTGGGAACGCCTCCACGGCACAGGAGGTCCAGCTCGTCCGCACCTCGGCGGGCTCCGTCGGCACCGGCCACTGCTCCCTCGGCGGTCCGTGGTCGCCCCCGCCCGAGCCGGCGCAGCCGGTCAGCGTGGCCGTACAGACCCCGGCCAGCAGTAGTCCGACGATCGACCGTGACTTCGATCCGAGCCGGCCACGTACGCCTGTCGTGCCCATCCGATCCCGTCCGTCCCCAGGTTCCGGTGTCTTCTCCGGCAGCCGCGTCGTTGCCGATGCCGTCGTCACACCACGTCGTCCTCTGTGACGCGGTAACCCGGCACCCGGTTCCGTGCCGTTCTACCGTGACCGGCATGGCCATCTCGCCGTACGTCGCCCGGCTCCGCGCCCTCGTCGGGACCGAACTGCTGCTCCTGCCGTCGGCCGCCGTCCTGCCTGTCGACGCCACGGGCCGGATCCTGCTGGTGCACCATCGGGGCCACCAGGACGGGTGGGGGCTGGTCGGCGGTGCCGTCGAGATCGGAGAGTCCCCGGCCGAGACCGCCGTCCGGGAGGCGCGGGAGGAGATCGGGGTCGAGGTCCGGACAACTCGGCTCCTCGACGTACTGGGCGGGCCGGACTACGAGGTGACCTACCCGCACGGCGACCGCGTCGCGTACGTGACCGCCGTCTACCAGGTCGAGATCGTCGGCGGCGTCGCCACACCGGACGGCGACGAACTCGACGAGGTCGCCTGGTTCGGTGCGGCGGAGCTTCCCGGGCTGGTGATCAGCCGGTTCGCCCGGTCCGTGCTGCGGGCCACCGGCCACCTCCCGAACCCCGGGCGGGACGGGACCGCAACGGGGCGGAGCTGCTGACGCGACCAGGCGGGACGGGACAGCAACGGGACGGGACCGCAACGGGACAGGGCCGCTGACGCGACCGGGCACGGGCCGGCGGCAGGGTCCGGCATTTCCGGCGTTTCGTACCATCTTCTCGGGCACGATGACCAGGTGAAGCTCGCTTCGGCTGGTACGGACCGGTCGGCAGTCGCTCGCCGGGTTGGCCCTGGTGGCGGCGGTCGTACCTGATCGGCGGCCCGGTGGACGCCGTCGTCGACACCCTCGCCGCGCTCTCCGGCTGGGCCGCGCTCCTGGTGGTCGGTGCACTCGCCTTCGGGGAGTCCGCCGCCTTCATCGGCCTGTTCCTGCCGGGCGAGACGGCCCTGCTGCTCGGCGGGGCGCTCGCCGCCACCGGACGGGTCAGCCTGACCGCGATGGTGATCGTGTCGACCGTCGCCGCCATCGCCGGGGACAGCGTCGGCTACGAGATCGGCCGCTGGACCGGCGCACCGTTGCGGCGCAGCCGGGCCGGCCGCTGGGTGGGGGAGGAACGCTGGAACCGCGCCGAGCGGTTCATCGCCCGGCACGGGCCGGTGGCGGTGCTGCTGGGCCGCTGGGTCGGCGTACTGCGCACCCTGGTGCCCGCGCTGGCCGGGATGAACCGGATGCCGTACCGCAGGTTTCTGCTCTTCAACGCGCTCGGCGGGGCGGCCTGGGCGACGACCGTGGTGCTGGTCGGTTACCTGGCCGGTGCCTCCTGGAAGCGGGTGGAGAACCACCTCGGCGAGGCCGGTGCCGGCCTCGCCGCGCTGGTGGTCGTGGTCCTGGCGATCTGGTGGTGGTTGCGCCGCCGCCGACGGCACCGGAACCGGTGACCGCCGTTGGTCACGAACCGACCGGTACGTCCCGGGTCAGCGGGCGCCGACCGGAACGTTGCTGATCGTCGCCAACAGTTCCTGCGCCCGCCGGGCCCGGTCGATGTCCTCGCGCTGGATACGATCGATGAACTGCCGGATGTCGTCGTGGCCCTCGGCGTCACTCTTGTACTGCTCGTAGACCTGTCCGCCCTTCAGCGCGTGGTACTGGATGGAAACCAGGTCGTAGACGATGTTGTCGGCGTGACCGTGGATCCTGCCCATGGTGATCTCCCTCCCTCGGCTGTCACCGCTCGCCTTCCCCTTTCCCGCCCGGTTGAACCCGCCAGGCGAGCGCTCGACCGCAGGCGGGTTCGCCGGTCAGTCGGCCGGTCGCCGGTCAGTCGGCGAGCGGCCAGGGTGAGGCGGCCACCACGACGCCGTACAGGAGGTGGTCGGCGAGCAGGCCGAGTTGTTCCTTCGACCCGTGCCGCCGTTCGCCGATGCCGAGCAGCGGCGCGATGCCGACCTCGAAGGCCAGCCAGAAGCCGAAGCCGTACGCCGGTCCGACCCAGCGTTGTCGACGGATGCCCCGGGGCAGCAGCCCGAAGAGCATGCCGCCCGCCGCTCCGTAGGTCCAGTGGACCATCTCGACCAGGGCCTGCCGGCGAGCCACCGGCACCCGACGGAACAGGCCGGGAGCCGTGTGCAGGAACATCGACTCCGGCGGTGTGCGCTGGACGATCCCGAGCGCGGTGGTGGCCTGCCGCAGCCCGGACATGGCCATCGCGGCGACCGCGCCCCGGGCACCACCCCGAACTGTCGCTGCGGTGATCGCACGCCGCCGCCCTGCCTCGGCCACCTCGGCTCCCCTCCCCGGTGAGGTCCTGCCGAGTGCGGCTACCCTCGGCCGCCCCGGCGAAACGCCGTCCGGGCGAGGACCACGAACTCGCCGTCGCCCTGACCCACCGGCTCCCGTCGCCAGCCGCCGTAGACCTGCGCCACCTCGAAGCCGGCCGACCGCAGCGAGTCGCGGAGCTGCCGCTCGGTTCGGAACCGCAGCCGACCCGTACTGACCAGTTCCAGCCCGTCGGCGAACGTGTAGTGGCGGTCGAAGCTGACCACCCCGTCGACCACCGACGTCTCCTCGGTCCAGACGTCGACGGTCCGGCCGTCCGGTAGCACGACCTGACTCCGGGAGTCGGTCGGGTTCCACCGCTCCCACCGCCGGTCCGCCGGATCGCGGGACTCGAAGACCAGACGTCCGCCGGGCACCAGGGCCCGGCGCAGGTCGGCCAGGGTACCGGCCCACTCCCCGTCGTCGACGAAAAACTGCGCGACGTGGCTGGTCAGGACCGCGACGTCAAACGAGCGGTCCGGCAGCGACCCGGCGGTCCCCTCGATCCACCGGACCCGCTCGGCGCCGGGTTTGCCCCGGGCGGCGTCCAGTGACGCCCGGGCGGGATCCACACCGGTGACGTCGTGACCGGACGCTGCCATGGCCAGGGTGAGCCGTCCGGTGCCGCAGCCCAGGTCGAGCACCCGGGCGGCGGGGACCTCGTCGACCACGGAGAGGAAAAAGGCGTCGTCGGGTCCCCAGGTGCACTCGGCGTCGTAGACCGTCACCAGGCGGGGATCGTTGAACTCGGCCTGCCGGCGTCCGGTCACCGCTCGACGGCCAGACGTACGCCGAGCCCGATGAAGAGACCGCCGGTGGCTGTGTCGATCCGGCGACGTACCGCCCGTCGGCTTCGGAGCCAACCGCCGATCCGTCCGGCGAAGACGCCGACCGCGCCGTCGACCAGGAACTCCAGGACGATCATGATGGCGCCGAGGATCGCGAACTGCAGCCAGACCCGGCCCAGGGCCGGGTCGACGAACTGCGGCAGGAAGGCGATCGTGAACGTGACCATCTTGGGATTCAGCAGATTCGTCAACAGTCCGCTGAGGTACGCCCGGCGGCCGGACAGCCCACCGCCGGTGACCGACGGTTCGGTCGTGTCCTGCCCGCGCTGTCGGATCAGCTGCACCCCGAGATAGATCAGGTACGCGGCACCGACGACCCGTACGACGGTGAAGGCGGTCGGCACCGCCGCGAAGAGCGCGGCCAGCCCGGCCGCCGCCACGGCGACGTGCACCGCCTCGCTCGTCGCGACCCCGGCGGTGGCCAGCAGACCGGCCCGGGCGCCGCCGCGTATGCCGCAGCCGAGCACGAACAGCATGTCCGGCCCGGGTGTGACCATGGCGATGGTGGTGGTCAGGGTGAACGCGAGCAGCAGGTGTTGATCGATCGGCACGGCCCGGATCCTCACACACGGCCATGGAGCCGTACCGCCGATTTTCCACCGACCGGGCCGGCCGTCCCTGCGTGCCCGTACCGGCGCGAGGCCCGCTCGTCGGGATTTCCGTGGCCGGCGCGGCGGGTGCGACCGAAAAGTTACCGGCGGCATCCAACACGACCGGCCCCCGTTTACGTCTCAGGGGTGAGAGGGAGCCGAACGGAAGGGTCTGCGACGTGACTTTCGAGGAGTACGTCCATCTCCGGGGTGCCGCACTGGTGCGGTTCGCGCGCCTGCTGACCGGAGACGACCGCCGGGCGGACGAGCTGGTCCGGGACGTGCTGGCCAAGGCACACCGCCGCTGGCGGCGGGTGATGGCGGGCGACCGGCCCGACGTGTACGTCCGGCGGATGCTGGTCGACGCCGGCTGTGCCGGATGGTGGCGCCGGTTCGGCCGGCGGTCCCGCCCGGGCGCCCCCGCTGCTGCGGCCACCGGCCGGCACGTGTCCACCGGGGATGTGGTCGACCCCCGGTCCGAGGCGGCTGGACGGGACCAGACGTGGCGGCGGATGTCCTGGCTGCCGCCCAGGCCCCGGGCGGTGCTGGTGCTGCGCTACTACGAGGAACTGGACGACGCCCTGATCGCCGAGATCGTGGGCTGTTCTCCGGAGAGCGTCCGCGCCATCGCGCTCCGCGCCCTCGCCACGCTGGCCGGCCGTCCGTCGCACGCCGATCCCGTCCCGGGGAGCGGATGGTGACCGACCCGCTTGAGCGGACCCTCGTCCGTAGTCTCGCCGAACGCGTCGGCGGCCCGGTCGACACGGCAGACCTGGCGGCCTCGGCCCTGCGTCGGGGTCGTAGCCAACGACGTCGTCGGCAGGCGCTGGCCGGGTTCGGCGCCGCGGTTGTCGTGGCCGCTGCCGGGATGACGGTCCTGGATCCGCTCTCCGGCGGTCGTGTCGCGGGCGTACCACCGCAGGCCGGTGCGGTACCGGTTCCGGGCGTGCCGTCTTCGCCGCCCGCTGGTTGGCGGGCACCGACGCCACCGGTCGCGGTCGGCGTACCGGGCGCGGCGCAGACGCCCGACCTGGTCGGCGCGGACCCCGGAGTGCTGCACTTCTCGGTCGACGGGCTGACCATCGGCGCGGAGCGGGTGACCTGGGCGGTGGAGTCCGGCAGCGAACGGGTGGGCGTCACCGTCGGCGGGCGGTACACCGAGATCGCCCTGGCCCGCGACGTCGGCCGGCTCGACCTGCTGGTGCAGGGACAGGACGTGGACCCGACGGCCGCCTGGTCCGAGCCGGAGACGTCGGCGGCGACGGTCGGCGGGCTGCCGGCCACCCTGTACGTCCAGCGCAGCGACCAGGCAGAGGCGTTCCACCTGCGCTGGAAGCCGGCCCCCGGAGTGTGGGCCCAGGTGTACGGACACGGCGGGTGGGGTCGGTCGGCCGAGGCGGTCTCCATCGCGGCCCGGGTACGCCTCGACACCGCCGCCCGGTGCGCCGCTCCGGTCCGGTTGCCGGTGTGGACGCATCCGGACACCCCGCTCGGCTGTCGGGTGACCATGGCCGGAACCGACCAGCCCGACGCGGAGGGCCGACTCACCCGCCTGGTGGAGGTGGTCCTCACCGTCGGCCGTCGACATGGGAGGGTGGAGGTCGGGGTACGGCGGCGGTCGGTGGACGGCACCGCGGCCGGGGAGCGGCTCGGGGGACGTCCGGCGTACCGGACGACAACAGCACGGGGTGAGCACCGGCTCGTCGTACCCGACTTCGACGGGCTCCGGATCGAACTCACCGCCTCCGCCGGGTACGCCGTCCCGCAGGTGGCCCGCGTCGCGGCCGGTCTCCGGCTCGACGGCGACCCCGAGGAACCGGCGACCTGGCCGATCTGGCCGTCCACCGGCCGGCGACCGTCGCCGACCGGTCAGGTCGACTGACCACCACCAGATCGACAGCGGTCGCGGCGGTGGCCGTGAACAGCGGTGCAGGCGGTGGCCCTGCCCGGCGGTTGCGTCGGCGGCCGCGAACGGCGGTGCGGCGGCGGCCTTGCATGGCGGTGGCCGCGAACAGCGGTTGCGGTGGTGCCGGCGCCTGACGGTGCGCTGCGGCGGTGCCGGCGCGACCCGGTGGCGGAAAAGCACCGGTGCGGAGGACCACGGTCCTCCGCACCGGTGTTCCAACTGGTGTGCGGTGGTCAGCTGGCCGTGCAGGTGGGTGTCATACCGGTTCCGCTGCCGGTGCCCTGGAAGCCGAACTCGGTCGACTGTCCGGCGGCGATCCGACCGTTGTAGCTCACGTTCGTGAACGTGACCGCGCCGCTGGTGCCACTGCGTTGGCTGTTCCAGGAATTGGTGACGGCGGCACCGGACGGCAGGGTCACGCCCACCGACCAGCCGTTCGTGCCGGACGAGCCGGCGGTCACCCGTACCGTGGCGACGAAGCCGCCGTTCCACGAGTTCAGCGAGACCGAGGCGGAGCAGCCACCCGGGCCCTGCGTCGGCGGGTTGGTCGGCGGGTTGGTGGGCGGGTTGGTCGGGGGGTTGGTCGGCGGGTTCGTCGGCGTGGTGCCGTTGTTCAACGCCTGGAGCGTGGCGTCGTACGCCGGCTTCTTGTTGCCGCTGCCGTCGAAGAGCAGCGGGGTGCCGCTGGCCCGCCAGGAGTCGGTGTCCCGGATGCCCCAGACGGTGATGCCGGTGCAGCGGGCGACGGCGAGGCAGTCGTTCACTACGTTGCGGTAGGTGTTGGCCTGGGTGGTGCCGGATCCCTCGATGTCCAGTTCGGTGATCTGTACGTCGACGCCGAGGGCGGCGAAGCTGGACAGTGTGGTGCGGTAGTTGCTGGGGTACGGCGAGCCGCTGTTGAAGTGCGACTGGAAGCCGACGCAGTCGATCGGCACGCCGCGCTGCTTGAAGTCCTGGACCATGCGGTAGACGGCCTGGGTCTTGTCCCAGGTCCAGTTGTCGGTGTTGTAGTCGTTGTAGCAGAGTTTGGCGTTGGGGTCGGCGGCGTCGGCGGCGCGGAACGCGGCCTCGATCCAGTCGTTCCCGGTGCGTTGCAGATTGGAGTCACGGCGGCCGCCGCCGTTGCCGTCGGCGAACGCCTCGTTCACCACGTCCCAGGAGTCGATTTTGCCCCGGTAGTAGGTGGCGACCCGGGTGACGTGGTTGAGCATCGCGGAGCGCAGCGCGGTGCCGCTCATGCTCTGCATCCAGCCGGGCTGCTGGGAGTGCCAGGCGAGGGTGTGGCCGCGGACCTTCCAGCCGCGGCTGGTCGCGTGGTTGACGATCCGGTCCGCGTTGGTGAACGTGAACTGGTTCTGCTGCGGCTCGGTCGCGTCGATCTTCATTTCGTTCTCGGCCGTGACCTGGTTGAACTCGCGGTTCAGGAT
>NZ_JAZGQK010000045.1:0-30414 GCF_036422035.1 Plantactinospora sonchi | reverse complement strand
CCGCCCAGCGGCCGCCACCGACGACACCGAATCACCGCGAGGGGCGGAGGCTCCATGGAGCAGCGAACGAGGAGGGCGGCTACCGTCCGGCGGACCACGTCGGCGACGCTGGCGATCGCGGGCGTCCTCACCCTGCTGATCGGCTGCGACGCGGTGCGACCGCCGCAGCGGGAGACGCCCGCGTCGACCGCACCGGCCGGTACCGCCCCGACCAGATCGGCGGCCCCCGGGCCGGGGCCGGCGGCCGTCCCGGTGGGATCGTCCACGCACTACGTCACGGTGGACGGCAGGAAACGCACGTTCCGGCTGTACCGGCCTGCCGAACTGTCACCGTCGGCGCCGGTACCGCTGGTGGTGATGCTGCACGGTGCCTTCGGCAGCGGCCAGCAGGCCGAGGCGGCGTACGGGTGGAACACCGCGGCGGACCGGCACGGATTCGTGGTCGCGTACCCGGACGGGCTCCACCGGTCCTGGGCGGTGAGTGCCGACTGTTGCGGTCCACCGGCCCGTGACGACGTCGACGACGTGGCGTTCATCGGCGCCACGGTGGCCACCATCTCCACCCGGCTGCCGGTCGATCCGCACCGGGTCTACGCCGCCGGAATGTCCAACGGCGGAATGCTCGCCTACCAGTTGGCCTGCCAGACCACCACCTTCGCAGCGATCGGTGTGGTGGCGGGGAAGCTGCTCGGGCGATGCCCCTCGCCAGCACCGATTTCCGTGATCCACGTACACGGCACAGCCGACGACGTGGTCCCGTACGACGGTCGGCCGGGGGCTCTGGACAACGGCGGCGTCGGACCGCTGCCGGTCAGGATCGACGGCGGACCCGTGCCCGAGCAGATCGACAGGTGGCGTGAGATCGCCCGGTGCGCCGCGCCAGAGGTGCGTACCGCCGGACCGACCACCACGTCGGTGGCGCGCTGTCCCGGCGGGCGCGACGTCACGCTGATCGCCATCGCAGGGGCCGGACACCAGTGGCCGGGCGCGGCGCCGCAGTCGGCGGCGGAGCGCCTGCTCGGGCTGGACCCGCCGGCAACGGCACTGGTCGCGACGGAATCCATCTGGCACTTCTTCGACACCCATCCGGTCGGAGGCTGAGTCCTCGCCTCAACCGGCACAACGCCCGACCGCTGCCGCCCCACACCGCGCGGGGCGGAGCCGGAGCGGGGTGAAACCCGGTGTCAGGATGGCTTCTGGGTGTTGGCGGCCACCAGACACTGGGCGGCGGCCTGTGCGCCGTCGCTACGCACCAGGGTGGCGATGCGCTGGGCCCGGGCAGCCACATCAGGTTGAAGGGTGTGCTTGAGAGCGCTCGTCAGCGACTCGCGGGTCGGTGTGGCGGGCGGGTGCGCGATTCCGAGGCCGAGCTGGCGGACCCGCTCTGCCCAGTAGTGCTGGTCATACAACTGGGGTATGACGACCTGTGGTGCTCCGGCTCGCGCGGCCGCTGTCGTCGTTCCCGCGCCGCCGTGATGCACGACAGCTGCGACCCGCCTGAACAACGCCTGGTGGTTGACATCGTCGATGACCAGGCAGTCGGTTTCGTCGCCGCCCGCTGACAGGCCAGCCCAACCACGCGACAGGATCGCACGGCGGCCAAGCTCGCGGGCGGTCTGGACAATCACCTGACCCAGCTCCTGCGGCGCGCCCATGCTGCCGAAGCCGAAGTAGACCGGTGCCTCACCGGCGCCGAGGAACCTCTCCAACTCGGGCGGCAGTGGACGCTCGTCCGGGAGGAGCCAGGCCCCGGTCTGGAGCACGGCCAGGTCCCCGGGCTCGGGCCAGGGCGCCAAGGTCGGGTCGGCGGCCAACCAGGGCTGGTCGGTGAAGATGTGGCTGCGTACATCACTGACCGGAGCCAGGCCGACCGACAACCGATGGGAGTTCAGCGCGGCGCCGAAAGCCTCGTTGAAGCGTCGCGCATTCTCAGTCCAACGTTCGCGTTTGTCAGCCGTTTCGGGCACCGATGTCTGTCCCGGCAACAATATGGCGGGTGCGTGGTACGGCGACGGCAGAACCGTCGGACAGTAGGCGACAAAGACGTAGGGGATCCCCATGACCTCCGCCAGTGAGCGAGCGGCGATCTGCAGAGCTGTTGCCGCCACAATGATGTCGCAGCCGCGGGCCGCCTCCGCGATCGTCTTGAATTGGGTGGCGACGGTCGCCTCCGCCATCTGACGCCGGTGCTCGGGCGAGAGTTGGGGCGGCATGCCCGGTGAGCTGAGGGCTGCCATGTTTCGCAGCTCGGGACCGATGGGCGTGAGGGGAATGCCGAGGCTGTCGATCCAGTCGCGGAAGTCGGGCGGCGCGCACAGGCGGACCTCCTGACCGATGGCTCTCAACTGCAACGCCAGCGCCACCAGCGGCTGAACATCACCCCGCGATCCGATAGTCGACAGCAGTACGCGCATCGAAACTCCCTAGGTAAGGCCTCGGCCATTGGCTGGTTGGGCGGCATCGTGAACATGAGCCTGTCTCCGTTGACCGTGAACCGCTCGGACCCACGGCCACAAATTCTGCACTGGCACCAGCCTCTTGCCGCAAGTCCCCGCATGGGCTACATGCCGAAGTGGTGATGGAATATCCATGACTGCGGTCACCGACACGCCCAGCGCGATCGACTTCGACAACACCGAAACGATCGAAACAATGACCGGGCACCCGGGCAGATTGCACCTACCAGCCGTCGCCCGGCCTTCGCCGTACGTTTCCCGGCGCCGACGCTCTCGGCCCTGACGCCGGCGAAGCACAACCTCAGCAACGAGATCGCCGTCGGCACCGGCGAGATGCCGGTTCCCCGCCCGGAGCCGGCGTGATCTGGGCACGATGTCCCGGACAGCGGCGGTCGGGGGAAGCCGCTGAACGGGGGATGTCGGCCATGGGTGGCGCCGTACGCGGGCGGGACGCCCCGGGGAACCGGGGCATGCGTGGCTGGCTGCTGCAGGGAATGCGGCCGGGGCGGGTCCGGGGCCCGTACACCGCCTCGCACATGCCCCACCAGCGGCCGTGGTGGCGGGTGATGTGCCTGACCGGCCTCGACTACTTCTCGACCCTGGGCTACCAGCCGGGTATCGCCGCGCTCGCCGCCGGGGCGGTCGCCCCGGTCGCCACCCTGGTCCTGGTGGCGTTGACCCTGTTCGGCGCCCTACCGGTGTACCGGCGGGTAGCCCGGGAGAGTCCGCACGGGCAGGGGTCGATCGCGATGCTGGAGCACCTGCTGCCCCGGTGGAAGGGCAAGTTGCTGGTCCTGGCGCTGCTCGGCTTCGCCGCCACCGACTTCATCATCACGATCACCCTGTCGGCCGCCGACGCCAGCGCCCACATCCTGGAGAACCCCTACCTGCCGGGGGCGATGGCGGGTGAGCAGATCTGGGTGACCCTGGTGTTGATCACCGCGCTGGGCGCGGTGTTCCTCAAGGGCTTCCGGGAGGCGATCGGGATCGCCGTGGTCCTGGTCGCCAGCTACCTGCTGCTCAACGCCATCGTGATCACGGTGACCCTCGGGCACCTGTTCTCCCGGCCGGACCTGGTGGCCGACTGGCGGCGGCTGCTCCTCACCGAACATCCGGACCTTTTCGGGATCATCGTGGTGGCCCTGCTGGTCTTCCCCCGACTCGCGCTGGGCCTCTCCGGTTTCGAGACCGGGGTGGCGGTCATGCCGCTGATCAAGGGCCGACCCGACGACGACCCGGACCGTCCGGCCGGACGCATCCGGGGTGGCCGCCGGCTGCTGGTCACCGCCGCACTGATCATGAGCGCTTTCCTGATCACCAGCAGCTTTGTCACCACCGTGCTCATCCCGCCCGAGGAGTTCGAGGCCGGCGGCGGGGCCAACGGCCGCGCCCTGGCGTTCCTCGCCCACACCCACCTGGGGAACGGCTTCGGTACGGTCTACGACCTGAGCACCGTGCTGATCCTCTGGTTCGCCGGCGCGTCGGCCATGGCCGGGCTGCTCAACCTGGTCCCCCGCTATCTGCCCCGGTACGGCATGGCGCCGGACTGGGCCCGCGCGATCCGTCCGCTCGTCATCGTCTTCACCCTCGTCTCGTTCCTGATCACGCTGGTCTTCCGCGCCGACGTCACCGCCCAGGGCGGCGCGTACGCCACAGGTGTCCTCGTCCTGATCACGTCGGCGGCGCTCGCGGTCACGCTCTCCGCCCGTCGGCGCCACCAGACCCGGCAACTGATCGGGTTCGGGGTGATCACCGTGGTGCTGGGCTACACCACCGTCACCAACATCATCGAGCGGCCGGACGGCGTACGAATCGCAGCCTTCTTCATCGTGGCGATCATCGCCGCCTCCGTCCTGTCCCGGGCGCTGCGCGCCACCGAGTTGCGGGTCACCGACGTACGGCTGGACGGCCTGGCCCGGAAGTTCATCGCCGACGTCACCGCGCGCGGCGGAGAGATCCACCTGGTCGCGAACGAGCCCAACGAGCGTGACGCGACCGAGTACCGGGAGAAGGAGGCCGAGCAGCGCTCGCACAACCACGTCCCGGCCGGGGAACCGATCCTGTTCCTCGAGGTGACGGTCCGCGACCCGTCCGAGTTCGAGTCCGACCTTGTCGTCACCGGCGAGGAACGTTTCGGCTACCGGATCCTGCGCGTCGAGGGCGCCAGCATCGCGAACACCATCGCCGGCTTCCTCCTGCACCTGCGGGACACCACCGGCCGACTGCCGCACGTCTACTTCGCCTGGACCGAGGGCAACCCGCTGAAGTACCTGCTGCGATACCTGTTCCTCGGCGACGGCGAGGTGGCGCCGCTGACCCGCGAGGTACTGCGCCAGGCCGAACCGGATCCCGACCGCCGACCGCTGGTGCACGTCGGATGACCGGCCCGTCCCGGTTGCGCGCTCCGGTCCAACCCCGTCCGCCCTGGCCTGCGCCAATTCGACGGTTGACGGTGCTGGCCTCGCCATCCGGCTCTTCGGCGGCGGCAGAGCCTACGTCGTGGTCCGGAACGGCGCTACGCCTGGGCTACCGGCTCAAATCGATCTGACCAGCGCGCGAACGTCGGCTTCCGCAAGGCATGGTCGGTCAGGTCGTCGATCCCGCGATGCTTTCGTCGCCTCTCAGCGCGAGCGGCTGGAGAGCAGTCTGCGGATCCTTGCGGTTGTTGTGCTCTCGGTCGATCGCTTCCGGCGACGGAAAGCCAGAACCGCGAGGGCGGCGGCCCCGGCGGTGGTGAGGACCGGTGCGGGGTGCGCACGCACCGAGCTGCCGATCCTGGTTGCCGCGGCGCGGGCGGAGCTGACCAGGGTCGACTCGGCCTCGCTGGCGGTCCGCACGCCGGCCTGCGCAGAGTCGCGTGCTGCGGTGACAGTCTGTTGGGCCTTCTGCGCGACCGGCTTGACTCGCTGGGAAACCTTCTCGCTCATTGCGCGGGTCAGCTGCGTCGCTCTGGTCTTCGCCGACTGGCTGGCCTGGGTGACACGCTGTTGAAGTCCGCCGACGGCGGTGGTGGCCTTGGTGCGTGCACGGGCCCTGACGTCGGTCTTGGCGGTCAGGGCGGCTACGGTCTCGCCGAGTTCCGCCCGTGTCTGCTGGATGTCGCGCCGGGTCTGGTCAGGGTCGCTGTTTCCCGATGGCGCGCTCATGGCTGCCTTCGATTCGCTGCGCCACGTATCGCCTCGGCGTCGGCTCGCACGCTGTCTCTGGCCGCCGTGGGCGTGACGGGCATGGCCTTGCTGACCTGCTTCTTACCGCGTTGGGCCGCGATGGCGGCGGCGATGGCAAGGACCGCCGTCACGATCAGGGCGGCCACCGCGTCGGGCAGGACCGCAGCCAGGGCCAGTACGACCGTGGCGACGGCGGTCCCACCGGCGGCGAGACCGAGCATCGCTCCACCGCCGAGCAGTCCGGCACCCACGCCCGCACGCTTGCCCTTGGCGGTCATCTCCGCCCGCGCCAGCGTCAACTCGTCGCGCACCAGCCGGGTGATCTGTTCGGTGGCGCGCTGCACCAACTCAGCAACCGGGGCGTCAGCAGACGCAGCGCCGGAGCCGCCGCTGGGACGTTCTGCCATGAGTACCCTCACCTCTCTCGCGCACCCGACCGCCCGAGGTGCTGTCGGGTCAGCTGTGTGGGGTCGGACTCGCGGACCAGGGCTGCCTCCTGAACCCACTTGCCTGCATAGTCCTGATTGTCGGACGCCGCAGCCACCGTCGCGCGGGTTATCGGCAGATTCGCATGGAGGAGAGCAGGCACCAGCAAGAGCTGACCAGGTCCCGGACCGGCGTACCGGGCAGGTTCGGGTACGCACGCGGGAAAGGCTCAGAGCGCGAACCGAACCGGAGTGCCGGGGGCGGCCTGGGCGGTACGTGGCAGGTCGTCGGGGTGCACCACCCCGATCACCGGGTAGCCGCCCATCGTCGGGTGGTCGGCAAGGAAGATCACCGGGGTACCGGCGGCCGGCACCTGGACGGCGCCGAGCACCACTCCCTCGCTGCGCAGCTCGGAGGTGATCCGGCGCGGCAGCGGCGGACCGTCCAGCCGCATCCCGATCCGGTTGCTGGCGGTGGAGACGACGTACCGGCCGGTGGTGAGGATCCCCGGTGCCTCCTCGGTGAACCAGTCGGCCCGGGGGCCGAGCAGGATCCGCAGGGTCAGTTCCTCGGGCAGGGTCCGGGTCGGCGCGACGTCGACCGGGGCGGGCGGTCCCGCCGGGTCGCCGAGTGGCAGCCGGTCGCCGACCGCGAGCGGGGTCGGGCCCAGTCCGGAGAGCAGGTCGGTGGCCCGGCTGCCGAGCACCGGGGGTACGGCGATCCCGCCGGAGAAGGCGAGGTAGCTGCGTACGCCACGTCGGGCGGTGGCCACGTCGACCCGGGCGCCGGCCGGTACCGACAGCGGCGCCGACCAGCTCGCCGGCTGCCCGTTGACGGTGACCGGCGCCCACGCTCCGGTGACCGCGACCGTACCGGCCTGCCGGAGCAGGACCGAGACACCGGTGATGGTGGTCTCGATGGTCGCCGCCTCCGGCGGATTGCCGACCAGCCGGTTCGCCAGCAGGTGCGCCGGCAGGTCGAGCGCGCCCGAGCGGGGTACGCCGAGGTGGGCGTGTCCGGGGCGACCGAGGTCCTGGACGGTGCTGAGTGCTCCGGGGCGGATCACCTCGAGGTATCGGGTGCCGGTCATCCGTCGAGGTTCCGGAACCGGACCCGGGCGCCCGGGGTGAGCAGTGCGACCGGGTCACGGTCCGGGTCGAAGAGGACGACGTCGGTACGGCCGAGCAGTTGCCAGCCGCCGGGTGATTCGCGGGGGTAGATCCCGGCGTAGCCGCCGGCGAGCGCGACCGAGCCGGCCGGTACCCGGGTCCGGGGCACCCGCCGGCGCGGCAGGTGGTAGCGCTCCGGCAGCCCGGTCAGGTAGCCGAAACCGGGGGCGAAGCCGCAGAACGCGACCCGGTACTCCGGGGTGCTGTGGATCCGTCCGACCTCCTCCTCGGGCACCTGCCAGAGCCGGGCGACGTCGGCCAGGTCGGCGCCGTCGTACCGGACCGGGATCTCGACCAGCGGGCCGTCCGGCGGCCGGACCGAGACCGGCCGCCAGGCGGCGAGTCGCCCTGCCAGGTCGGCGGGGTCGGCGACGCCGTCGACGAGCAGGGTCAACTCCCCCGGGACCACGTCGTCCACCTCGGGCAGTTCGCCGTCGGCCCGTCGCCGGTCGAGGTCGGCGGCGAGCGCCTGGACGTGTGCCGGGGTCGGCAGCTCGACCAGCAGTGCCCGCAGCCCGACCGGAATGATCCGCACGCTCACCCACCCCCCGCCGGCCGGCTCACAGCCCGAGGTACGAGCGTCGGACCTCGTCGGACTCGGCGAGTTGGGCCGCCGGGCCGGACATCACCACCCGTCCTGTCTGCAGCACGTACGCCCGGTCGGCGAGTTCCAGCGCGGCCCGCAGGTTCTGCTCGACCAGCAGCATGGTGGTGCCGGTACGCCGGATCTCGGCCAGCACCTCGAAGATCATTTTGGTGAACTTCGGCGAGATGCCGAGCGAGGGCTCGTCCAGCATCAGCAGTTTCGGCCGGCTCATCAACGCCCGCCCGAGCGCCACCATCTGCTGCTCGCCCCCGGAGAGGGTGCCGGCCCGCTGACCGGATCGTTCGGCGAGGATCGGAAAGAGGTCGTAGATCCGTTTGAGGTCGGCGTGGCGTTCCGCCTCGGTGCGGTGGTAGCCGCCGAGCATCAGGTTCTGCAGCACGGTCTGGTGGCCGAACAGCCGCCGCCCCTCCGGCACCAGCACCGCACCCCGGCGGGCGATCCGGTACGCCGGCAGCCCGCTGACGTTCTCGTCGAGGAAGGTCACCGTGCCGCGTACCGGTCGGTGCAGTCCGGAGACGGCGGCGAGCAGGGTGCTCTTGCCGGCGCCGTTCGCGCCGACCAGCGCGACGAGTTCGCCGGCCTCCACGGTCAGGTCGACACCCCGCAGCGCGACCACTCCGGCGTAGTCCACGTGGAGATCACTCACGGTCAGCATCTAGAGCGCCTTCCCCAGGTACGCCTCGACCACCGTCGGATCGTGCGCGACCTGCTCCGGGGAACCCTCGCTGATCTTCTCCCCGTAGTGCAGCACGACCAGCCGTTCACAGAGCGGCATGATCACCTCCATCACGTGTTCCACCATCAGGATGGTGACGCCGTTCCGGTTGATCGCCCGGACGATCTCGACCGCCTCCCGTGCCTCGGTCGGGGTCAACCCGGAGAGCACCTCGTCGAGCAGCAGCAGCTTCGGCTCGGTGGCCAGCGCCCGCCCCATCTCCAACCGCTTCTTCCAGGCGGCGGTCAGCGAGGCGGCCGGCGCGTCGAGGACCGGCCCGAGCCCGGCCAGTTCGGCGACCTCGGCGGCCCGGCGCCGGGCGTCACGCAGACGCGCGTGCCGGACGAACGCCGCCGTGGTCAGGTTCTCCAGCACGCTCATCGAGCCGAAGACCCGCATGAGTTGGAACGTCCGTCCCACCCCGGCCCGGGCCGCCGCGTGCGGTGCCCAACCGGTGACGTCCCGCCCGTCGAACCACAGCCGGCCGGCGGTCGGCCGCTGCGCACCCGCCACCATGGAGAAGAGGGTGCTCTTGCCGGCGCCGTTCGGCCCGATCAGCCCCACGATGGCGCCCTGCGTCACCTCGAAGCTGACCTCCCGGTTGGCCCAGAGCCCGCCGAACCGGCAGGAGAGTTTGTCGATCCTCAGCAGGCTGGTCATGCCTTCACCTCAGCAGATCCGGTCGGCTCCGGGGTGGACTCGCGGTGCAGCCGACGGGCGATCGGGGCCCAGATCCGCTGCAGGATCGCCAGCAGGCCACCCGGCTCGGTGATCGAGATCAGGATGATCAACGCGCCGTAGAGCAGCAGGTCCACCGAGCGTCCGGTGCCGGAGAACTCCTGCCGGGTGACGTCCTGGACGAAGACCAGCACCCAGGCGCCGAGCAGCGGCCCCCAGAACCGGCCGACCCCGCCGAGCACCGCCATCAGGGTGAACGACACCGACAGGTCCAGACCCAGTCCGGAGGGCGGGTCGACGAAGAGGACGTACATCACGTAGAAGCCGCCGGCCAGCGCGGTGATCGCGCCGGACAGCGCGGCCGCGGCCAGCTTGTACCGGTGTACGTTGATCCCGACCGCCGCCGCGGCGGCCTGGTCGTCGCGGATCGCCCGGACGTAGTTGCCGGCCCGGCCGCGCAGGAAGAGCCAGACCGCCACCGCGGCCAGGCAGAAGAACCCGAGCGCGACGTAGTAGTAGGGCCGCTTGTCCAACAGCGAGAACTGCAGGTTCGCCAGGGACGGCTCCACCACCGGCAACTCCCAGCCGTTCGCCTGGCCGAGTCCCGGCAGGTTGGTGACCAGGATGAAGACGATCTCGGCGACGGCGATGGTGGCGATCGAGTAGTAGTGGTGCCGCAGCCGGAAGCAGGGCCAACCGACCGCCGCGGCGAGCAGCGCCGCCACCGGCAGCGAGATCGCGATCGCCAGCCACGGCGACCAACCCTGCCGGACCAGCAGTGCGGTGGTGTAGGCCCCGGCGCCGAAGTACAGCGCGTGCCCGAAGGAGATCTGTCCGGCGTAGCCGCCGAGCAGGTTCCAGCCGGTCGCGGCGATCCCGAAGGTGAGTGCCAGGATGCCGATGTTGTGCGCCGCCGAGTCCAGGAACACCAGCGGGTACGCCGCCAGGGCGGCCACCACCAGCGCGGCGGTGGTCCAGGAGGGCAGCCGCCGGCCCGGGAACGGGCCGGTGCGTGCCGACGCCGGGCGGGCCGGCGTGGGTGTGCTCGGTGTGGTCGTGATGCTCATCGCGTCCCCAGCAATCCCTGCGGCCGTACCAGGACGACCACCAGATAGAGGCCCAGCGCGGCGGCCAGGGTGTAGCTCGGGGCGTAGAGGCCGACCAGCCCCTGGGCGACCCCGACCAGCAGACCGGCCAGCGCCGCGCCGGTGATGCTGCCGAACCCGCCGAACGCCACCACCACGAAGGCCATCAGCGCGAAGCTCACCCCGGCCGTCGGCGAGGCGGAGTACGAGTTCATCAGCAACGCCCCGGCGACCCCGGTGGCGAGCCCGGCGATCACCCAGCAGAGGGCGTACATCTTCCGGGGGTCGATCCCCATCAGCGACGCCGCCGCCGGGTCCTCCCCGGCGGCGCGTACGGCGCCGCCGAGCCGGGTCCGGTTCATGAAGTACGCCACCGCGCCGGTGGCCAGCAGCGCCCCCACCGCCATGATCACCTGCGGACCGCCGATCACCACCGGGCCGATCTCCCACCGCAGGTCGGCCGCCCACGGCCGGGGAACCGTCCGGGTGTTCGGCGTCCAGAGGAACTGGGCCAGGCCGCGCAGGAAGACCTGCAGTCCGAAGGTGACGATCACCTGGGCCAGCGGGGACTTGCCGAGCACCCGGCCGACCGCACCGATGTACATCAGCGCACCGGTGAGCGCGATCGACGCCCCGGCGAGCGGAATGGAGAGCAACGGATCGAGGCCGAGCAACGACCAGGCGAAGAACGAGGTGTACATGCCGAGCATGACCATCTCGCCGTGCGCGAAGTTGACCACGTCCATGACCCCGTAGATGAGGGTCAGTCCGACGGCCACCAGCGCGAACACCGCGCCGATCAGCAACCCGTTGACGATCGACTGGAGCAGGTCGCTCATGCTGTCCCCCCGGTCACCGCTGTGCCTCGCTCATCGGCCAGACCGGCTGCACCGAGGAGAGGTCGGCGGGGAAGACCACGCGGTACTTCCCGTCGATCATCTGCTCGACCACGCCGGCCGCGCCGGTGTTCTGACCCTTGTCGTCGAACCTGATCCCGGTCCACGGCATGATGGTCTGGTCACCCGGGACGTCCAGGGCCCGCAGCGCGTCCCGGATCTTCGCCGGTTCGACCGACTTCGCGGCGTCGATCGCCTGGGCCAGTGCCAGTACGGCGGTGAAGGCCCGCGCCGAGTTCTCGGTCATCGGCGCCCCGTACCGCTGCTGGAACAGGTCGGCGACGGTCTTCGCGGCCGGCCGCTTCGCGGCGATCTCGCTGGACCAGGCCGCCCGGCTGGACGCCCCGTCGGCGAGCGCGCCGAGGCCGGTGGCGAACGCCGGGTCGGCGAAGCCGCTGCCGTACGCGAGCAGTGCCGGCGGGTAGTAGTCGAGCTGGTCGAGCGTCTTCATCAGCTTGATCGCCGCGTCGGTGTAGGCGAGCACGAAGAGGACGTCGGGGTTCTTCCCGCGTACCTGGGCGACCTGGGAGCCGAGGTCGGCGGCGGTCGGGTCGAACGCGACGTTGACCGTGACCGGCAGGCCGGCCTCGGCGGCGATCTTCTCGGTGACCCCGGCGCCGTCGTTGCCGAACTGGTCGTTGCTGTGGAAGATGCCGACCGTCCGGACCTGTTTGCCGGCGGCCTGGCGGGCCTTGAGGTAGTCGAACATCGACCGGGCGAAGGTCTCGTCGGTCGGTCCGGTCCGGAAGAACCACTTCAGGCCGCGGTCGGTGAGCGCCACCGAGGACGACGCCTCGTTGACGAACGGCACGCCGAGCCGCTCGGCCCGCTGGCTCGCGGTCAGCGTCACCCCGGACTGGTAGGAGCCGATCACCGCGGCCACCTTCTCGGTGGTGACCAGCCGGTCCACCTCACCGGCGCCGATCTCGGGCTTGCCCTGGGTGTCGCCGGTGATCAGCTTGACCGGGGCGCCGTTCAGGCCGGGCAGACCCTTGCCCGGCCCGAGCGGCAGGGCCAGTCCGGGGTGGTCGTTGTTGATGACGTCGACCGCGAGTTCCGCGCCGTGCAGCACGTCGGTCCCCTGGGTGGCGTTCGGGCCGCTCAGCGGCCACAGTCCGGCGAGCTTGACCTCGTCGGTCGAACCGGAACCGTCGGATCCCCCACAGCCGCCGATCGCGGCGGCGAGGACGATGGCGATCCCGATGCTGGCGATCTTGCGCATGGTCAGGCCTTTCTACTGACGGCCGACCCGGCGTACGCGGGACCGGCCTCGCACGTCGGCGGAGACCGCCGGGCGGAGTGAGGTGTAAGGAAGGGCCCCTTGTTATCGCTTTTTGTATAAGAAGGGGCCCTTCCCATCAGCCGGGGCGGCCGGGGCCGGGGGCAGCCGTCGCCCCCGGCCCCGGCGGACGGCTCAGGAGACGGCCGCGCCGGCGGCCTTCACCAGGGCGACGGTCTGCTCGATCGTCTGGGCGCGGTCTGAGGCGAACGCGGGGTCGATCACGTCGAGCGGGTTCTGCGGGTAGACCAGCGAGGAGATGTGCAGGTGCCCGCCGGGTACGTCGGTCGCGCCGAGCGCGAGCCGCAGCCGGTTGGAGCGGTACATGCTCTCGTTGGAGAGGTAGTTGCCGCCGCCACCCGCCTGCGCCTGCGCGTCCGGGGACGGGCCGTTGTCGTGGCAGGAGACCTTGGCCGGGTCCGGCCGGGTGTTGCCGGTCCACTCGCAGATCCGCGGGTTGAGCGCGGTCGGCCACGGGGTCGTACCGGCGTCGATCATCTGCTGGTACGGCAGCGTGGTCTCGATGAACTCGGGGTTCGGCTGCGGCTGCGGCCAGTTCGTCACCTGCGGTACGACCTCGGGCGTGCCCTCGTTGTTGTTGTCCGCGCTGCCGCCCCGCCAGGCGCCGGCCCACTGCTCGATCGCCATCCGGGCCCGGCCGCCCTGGCTGATCGTCATGATCAGGTCGGCACGCTCCTTGCTGTTCCGGGTCAGGTGCGGCCCGAAGGTGTCCTCGACGTAGCCGAGGTTGAAGCCGCTCCAGGTCACCGGCAGCGAGACGGCCTGGATCTGCACGGTACGGTCACCGACCTGGTACTCCTGGCCGTCGAGCTGCAGCGCCGAGGCGCCGGACGGGTTGGAGCGCCGGATCTCCCCGTTGAGCTGGTACGGGTCGAATCCGCTGACCAGCACCCGGGTGACGGTGCGGCTGGACGAGAAGTCGGTCGAGTCGATGCCCCGGGAGGCGTACTCGAAGGTCTTGACCAGCGCGGCCCGGGCGGTGTCGGTCAGCTGGAACGTCGGCTTCCACTGGCGCAGGTCGCGGGTGCCGATCAGGCGGGACCAGTAGAGCGGCCGGTCGTCGTACCGTTCGATGCTGCCCATCCAACGCTTGCCCTGGGCCCGTTCGACGGCCGTCCGCCACAGCTCCGCGCCACGGGTCTGGAGCAGCTTGTCGGCCTGCTTGACCGAACGCACCTCGCACAGCTCGCGGGTCAGCCGCTCGACGTACGGGGTGAAGCCGCCGACCTGGACGAGGGTGGTCGGCACCTGGACACCGCCCGGCGCGGCCGGGGTGTCGATCCGGGTCTCCTCGTACGTCGTCGGTGCGCTCCGGTCGTAGCACTGTCCGGCGGGACCGCCGGGGCCGGCGAGGGGCGCCGGGCCGGCGTCGGCGGTACCCGGCATCAGTACCAGCGAGGCACCGACGGCGGTGGCGGCGATCAGCTTCATCCGGCCACGTACACTGTCGGTTAGCTTCTGCACATTCAAAGTGATCTTGACCCTTTCTGGATGACCGCGTCGGTCTCGTCGTCCGGGGCCAACCATGGGGACGAAACCGGCGCTCTGACGGGTTGGTACGACTCCGCCCGCGACATCGGGCGGCGTTCTTGAGGTGCGGGAGTCGGTCACCGTCGGCTGGGCAGGCCTGCCCGGCCGACGGTGGCCGGTCCGGAGGCGGCGTCGGTGGGTCGGGACCGACACCGGTGGACGGTGGTCGTTGCTGGACGGTGGTCGACGTCGGCGACTGCCGCGCGACGCCGCCGGACGGAGGTCGACGTCGGCGGGTCGACCTGACTGGTCAGGGAATCGGTCTTGCCGGCCGAAGTTCGGCGTCGGTTCAGCTGAAGGCGGCGAGCCGCACCCCGGCGTCCTGTAGCGCGCCGCGGACCTGGCGGGCGAGTTCCACCGCGCCCGGGGTGTCCCCGTGTACGCAGAGCGAGCGCGGGTTGACGGTGACGCTGCTTCCGTCGACGGCGGTCACCCGCCCGGTCGTGGCCATCCGCACGCAGCGTTCGGCCACCTCCGCCGGATCGGTGACCAGCGCGCCCGGGCTGCCCCGCTTCGCCAGGCTGCCGTCGGGCCGGTATCCCCGGTCGGCGAAAGCCTCCCGCTCGGCCGTGAGACCGGCCTCCTCCGCCTGCCGCAACAGCTGCGAACCGGGCAGGCCGAGGATCGGCAGACCCGGGTCGTACGCGGCGACGGCGGCGACAACGGCGGCGGCCTGCGCCTGATCTGTCACCGTGCGGTTGTAGAGCGCGCCGTGCGGTTTGACGTACCGCACCCGGCCTCCCTCGGCCCGGGCGATTCCGTCCAGCGCGGCGAGCTGGTAGAGCACGTCGTCGGCGAGTCGGTCGGGCTCGATGTCCATCGCCCGGCGACCGAAGCCGGCCAGGTCCCGGTAGCCGACGTGGGCGCCCACCGAGACGTCCCGGCGCACCGCCTCGGCGCAGACCCGTCGCATGATCGTCGGGTCGCCGCCGTGGAAGCCGCAGGCGACGTTGGCACTGGTCACGATCTTCAGCAGGGCGAGGTCGTCGCCGAGCTGCCAGACCCCGAAGCCCTCTCCGAGGTCGCTGTTCAGGTCGAGGGTGATCGACATTGCGCCTCCCGGGGGATGTGTGGTGAGGGCCGCACGTTCAGGTTGGCAGACTGTTGAACAATCCGTCAATGGTCATGTTGACTTGTAACCTCGTCGTAGCACGACCCCTTCTCTCGATTGAGGGCGCGACAGCATGAAGGACAATGACCGCGTGACGTGGCTGACGAAGCTGCAGGACGACCGGGCGCTGATCACCCGGGCCAGCACCGCGCAACGGGTCGCCGAGATCCTGCGCGCGCGGATCACCGAGGGTGCCCTGCTCCCGGGCACCCGGCTCTCCGAGGAGATGATCGGCTCCGCGCTCGGTGTCTCCCGCAACACCCTGCGGGAGTCGTTCCGGCTGCTGATCCACGAACGGCTCGTCGTACACGAACTCAACCGGGGCGTCTTCGTCCGGGTCCTCGACGTCGACGACGTGATCGACATCTACCGGGTGCGTCGGGTGCTCGAGTGCGCGGCGGTCCGCAACGCCCGGCAGAGCCCGCCAGGGGCGACGAACGCGATCGAGGCCGCCCTGATCGAGGGTGAACAGGCCGCGGCCGCCCAGCGGTGGTTCGACGTCGGCACCGCCAACATGCAGTTCCACCAGGCCATCGCCGGCCTGGCCGGCAGCCCCCGGGTCGAGGAGATCATGCGGCAGACGCTGGCCGAGATCCGCCTGGCGTTCCACGTGATGGCCGCCCCGCAGACCTTCCACCAGCCCTATCTCGACCGGCACCGGGAACTGTTGCGGCTGATCCGCTCCGGTGACGTGGAGCGCGCCCACGAGGTGCTCGACGACTACCTCCGCACCGCCGAACGCCAACTCGTCGAGGCGTACGGCGAAAGGATGGTCGAGACCGTTCCGGCCCCACGGTAGCGGCGCCCAGCCCCGGTCGGTGTCGCCCGGCGCGGCGTCACCGGACGCCGGTGCCCGTCCGGGCTCCAGGATCGCCGGAGCACGGTGTTGCCGGCGCGGCGGCCCGTCACACGCTGTGCAGCGCGTAGACCCCGCCGTCGGTTCCCGCGCCGGCCGGGCCGGCCAGCGCGGCCCAGCTCGCACCGTTCCAGGCGGCGACGTGCGCCACCGCCACCCCGCCGGCGGTGGCGAAGAATCCGCCGGCGACCAACCGGCCATCGTGGACGGCCAGACAGAGGACCGTGTCGTCGGTGCCGGTGCCACCGGGCCCGGTCAGGCCCGCCCAGGCCGTACCGCTCCACCGGGCGAGGTAGTTCACCGTCGCACCACCCGCCTCGGTGAAGTGCCCGCCGACGACCAGCGAACCGTCGTGTACCGTGAGCGCCCGTCCCTCCGCGTTCAACCCGCCGCCGAGTGCCGCCCAGGTGTCGCCGTCCCAACGGGCGATCCGGGCCGCCGGCACGCCGTCGACCTCGGTGAACCCGCCCGTCGCCACCAGCGCGCCGGAGAACACGGCCAGCGCCAGGACCTCGCCGTTGAATCCGGCGCCCAGGGTCGACCACCCCTGCCCGGTCCACCGGGCGATCCGGTTGGCGGCCAGCCCGCCGGCCTGACTGAAGCCGCCCGCGACGATCAGCACACCGTCGTGCACGGCCAGGTCCGAGACCGGCGCCACGTCGACCCCGGTGCCTCCGGCGCCGGTCAGCGGATACCACCGCGTGCCGTCCCAGCGCGCCACGTGGTTCACCGCGACGCCGCCGGCCTGGAGGAACTGCCCGCCGACGATCAGGTCCCCGTCGAAGACCGCGAGGGCGTCGACGAAGTCGAGCGGGGTGCTCATCACCCCGGTACCGGCGGGCCCGGTCAGCGGCGTCCAGGTACTGCCGTCCCACCGGGCTATCCCGTTCACCCGTACCCCGCCGGCGGTCAGGAAGCTGCCGCCGACGACGAGGTCGCCCTGGTAGAGGGTGAACGCGGTGACCGGGCCGTCCGGTCCGGCGGCCGGGGCACCGCCGGGACCGGACCATACCGTCCCGGTCCAGCGCGCGACCCGGTCGACGGCCGTCCCGCCGGCCCGGGTGAAGGTGCCGCCGGCATACAGGCCGGGTGCGGCCGCCGCCACCGCCTGACCGGCGCCCGTCGGCGGAGCAACGGTGGTCCGGTCGGCCGCCGCGACCGGGGTCGGGCCGAGAGTGAGAGCACCGGCGGAGATCACCGCCAGGACGGCGCCACCGAACCCGCGGCGCACCGGGGATGTGCCGGGTCCGAACATGGCCGCTCCCTCCGCCGGTCCGCCCCACCAGGGTCGGATCCTGCCACGGAAGATATATCAGCATCTATGTCTCGGCAATTCGGCCGAGGTCGGGCCGGCTGTCCCGGCCCACCCCGCTGGCGACCGACCGCTCGGGTCCGGTCCACCCGGAGCCGGCTCGGGTCACCGGTCCCGGGCCGCCCGGGTACGACGGTTGTTCGCCTTCTGGATCGCGTCCACGAGCTCCGCCTTGGTCATCCGGGACCGGCCTCGGACGTCGAGCCGCTTCGCCACGCCCATCAGGTGTTCCTTGGTGGCGTTCGCGTCGACCCCGCCGGCGGTACCGGTGGACCTGGCCGGCCTGGTCCGGGCCGCCTGGGCGTCGCTCGGACCCTTGCGGCCCTTGCCCTCCCAGTGGTCACCGACCTTCTCGAACGAGTGCTTCACCGCCGCGAACGCCGTACGGTGTGCCCGCTCCCCCTCACCGTACGACTCGACGGCCGAGTCGTGCGCCTTCGCCCAGGTGTCCTGGGCCTTCTTCGGCGACCGCCTGAGGGTGCTGGGCATCTCCTTACGTGCCGGCATCACAACCTCCTCCGGTTGGTCCGTCCTGCCCTCCGGCAGGTGTCGTACCCGGTGAACGGTGCCCGACCGGAGTCCGGGATAAACCGGTCATCACGCCCGGCGACCCGGTCAGTCGCCACGGATGGGGCGGTCGAGGAGACAGAACTCGTTGCCCTCCGGGTCGACGAGCACCACGAACGGTTCGTCGCCGCGCTGCCCGACGTCGGTCCGGCGTGCTCCCAGTCCGATCAGTCGCTCGACCTCGGCGGCCGCCGCGCCGCCCCGTACCGCGAGGTCCAGGTGGAGCCGGTTCTTGCCCGTCTTGACCGAGGCTGTCGGTTGCAACAAGATCGTCGGTACCGTCGCTGGTGCGTCCTCGGGCGGCCAGAGCTTGACGCTTCCGTCCCTGCGTACCACCCGGTAGCCCAACACCTGGGACCAGAACCGGGCCATGAGATCAACGTCCTGTACGTCCAGCGTGTACTGGGTGACGAAGGCAGTCACGGCGCACCTCCAGGATCTGTCGGTGGTTCCCTGCCCGGTCCTCCGTACCCGGCACGGCGGCGATTCATCCCCACTCGTCCTCGACGACCGTCAGCGCGGCGGCCCCGGTGACGCCGACCCGCGGCCCGACCGGCCGGACCGGCCCCGACCCGCGCGCCGAACCTGACCAGCCGGTCCGCGCTGTCCGGTCCGGGCGGCGGTACCACCTTGACCAGGTTTTCCGGAGTTGCGCCCAGGGAACGGAGGGTCACCGGGGTAGGAACTCCTGATCCAGGACAGCACCACACCCCTGATGAAGGGAGATCTCCACATGGCGCGACCACTCGTCACGGAGAAGAAGTCGTCGGACCGGCGGGAGACGCCGTCACCGCGCCGCTGGCTGCGCGACAACGCGCTGGCCCTGACGATGTTCGGTGCGTTCCTGCTCTTCCTCGTCCTGCAGAGCGTTTTCGGCTGGCAGACGCACAACGAGGAGCTGACGCAGTTCGGCTCGGCACCGCAGAGCTACCTGCACTACCTCGGTACCGGGCACTTCGCGGAGGCGGTCTTCGAGAACTGGGAGTCGGAGTTCCTCCAGATGGGCGCCTACGTCCTGCTCACCGCCTACCTGATCCAGCGGGGCTCGTCGGAGTCGAAGCCCGAGCCGGACACCGACCGGCCCGACGACCACGCCCGCAACGCCAAGCCGAACTCGCCCTGGCCGGTGCACGTCCGGGGCGTGGCGCTCACCCTGTACCGCAACAGTCTCTCCCTCGCCCTGCTGCTGCTGTTCGCGATCTCCTTCGTCCTGCACCTGCTCGGCGGCACCGCCGAGTTCAACGAGCAGCAGCGGCTGGAGAGCGGCGCCGCGCCGATCAGCGCCTGGCAGTTCCTCCAGACCGGTGACTTCTGGTTCCAGTCGATGCAGAACTGGCAGAGCGAGTTCCTCGCCGTCGGCGCGCTGATCGTACTCAGCGTTTTCCTCCGCCAGCACGGTTCACCGGAGTCGAAGCCGGTCACCACCCCGCACCGCGAGACCGGCGCCTGACACCGGCGGCCGGGTCACGCCGCGCGGAGGGTCAGCAGGGTGATCTCGCTCGGTGCGAAGATCCGCAACGGCGGTCCCCAGAAACCGGTGCCCCGGCTGGTGTAGAGCCGGGTCCGGTCGCCGTGCCGGCTCAGTCCGCGTACCGTCGGCTGGTCCAGGCGTACCAGGAGGTGGAACGGCCAGATCTGGCCGCCGTGGGTGTGCCCGGAGAGCTGGAGGTCGACCCCGTGCGCGACCGCCGCGCCGATCTGCTTCGGCTGGTGGGCCAGGAGCAGCACCGGCAGATCCGGGGCGGCGCCGGCCAGCGCCGTGGCGTGGTCGGCCCGGTGACCGGGATGTCCGGATCCACCGGCGGTCGCGTCGTCGACCCCGGCGACGACCAGCCGGGCGCCGTCGCGCTCGACCACGATGTGTCGGTTGTGCAGCGGCTCCCAGCCCAGCTCGCGCATGTGGTCGAGCCAGCCCTGCGCCTCGCCGAAGTACTCGTGGTTGCCGGTCACGTAGGTCCGGGCGAGCCGGGCCCGGACGTCGCGCAACGGGGCCGCCTGGGCCCGGCGCTGGGCGACGCTGCCGTCGGCGATGTCCCCGGTGTGACAGACCAGGTCGGGGTCGAGGGCGTTCACCGCGGCGACCACCCGGGCCGACCAGTCCGCCCGGTCGATCGGCCCGTAGTGGGTGTCGGTGAGCAGGACGACCCGGACCCCGTCCAGTCCGGCGCCGAGCCGGTCGATCGGCACCTCCACCCGCCGGATCCTTGGCACCCGCATCGCCTCGTGATGGCCCCAGGCCAGTAGCACCAGCGAGACGGCGGCGACCACCACGGCCGTGGCCCGGGACCGGACCGGATCGGCGACCCCGGCCAGCCCGAGCCCGAGCCGCAGGACGCAGCCGAGCAGTGCCCAGACGAAGAGGACCCAGATCACCCCGAGCAGCGTGTCACCGGCCCGGGCCGCCCGGTCCAGGCGGCGGCCGCCGTGTCCGAGCGTCATCAGCACCGGCAGCGCGACGAGCGCGGCGAGGAAGACGAGCGTGCCGACGACCACCACCGGCGTCGGCCAGGCCGCGCCGGCGACGACCAGGATCCACCACGGTACGCCGAACAGCAGCGCCACGATCGCGGTGATCACGACACTGAGCAGTACCGGCCGGAACGAGCGACGTGCCGACCCCACCGGTACGGCTTCCTCGGCTGACACTGACAACTCCTGACCCGGGAGGGAGGCGACTCCGGTCGATGCAGCATGACACGCGTGGAACCGGCGCGACCACGTTGCTGAGTCGATCCACAGCAAGGGGGTGGCCGACGTCTCCCCCACCGACAGCGGTGCCGGCCAGCGGCTCCGGCCTACGATCGAACGGGGCGGGACCGAGGGCGGGGAGGCTGAGGCATGCCGAGCTGGTACGAATCCCGGATCGAGCGCCAGATCCGCGAGGCGCGGGAGCGGGGCGAGTTCGACAACCTGCCCGGCGCCGGCAAACCCCTCCCCGGCTACGGGACGGACTACGACGAGGACTGGTGGATCAGGGACTGGATCCGCCGGGAGGAGCTCACCGGCCTGGCGCCGACCTCACTGAAGATCCGCAAGGAGGTTGAGGAGCTGCCCCGGCGTCTGGCGAAGGAGCCGACGGAGCAGTCGGTCCGGGCCGTCGTCGCCGACCTCAACCAGCGGATCCTGCTGGCTCGGCGGGGACTGGTCGACGGTCCGCCGGTGGTGCTGGCGACCGTCGACGTCGAGCGGGCCGTCGAGGGCTGGCGCCGCCGTCGAGCCGGTGCCGACCGGCCGGATGGTCAGGACGTGACTCCGGCGGGCCGCTGACGGAGCGCGGCGCGGCCGATGCCCGACGCCGGCCCGGTGGCCGGTGACGGCGGTCGGTCGCCGGGTGGTTTGCAGCCGGCGGCCAGCCGTCAGGGTCACTGGTCGGCGGCGAGGATCGGGAAGTGGGGAATCCAGTCGCTGACCGTCGCGGGATCGAGGCCCGGGATCGCCGAGACGGTCGGCCTCGGCTCCGCGTACAGCTGGGAGAGCGCGTCGCGCGGCAGGTAGCCGTCGAACAGGGACGCCCCGGCGAACCGCCGGTCGAGTACGGCCGCACAGTCCGCCACCGGACTCAACGTCGCCGGATCCGTCTGCTGGTAACGCCCGTCCCTCAGGACAAAGCCGCCGGGCTCACCGCCCCGGACCCGGTGGTCGATCCCGGCGGCGGCCCGCAGCCGGCCCCGGACCAGAGCGGCCGCGTACTCGTCTATCAGTGTTCCGCCGAACGTGTGGTCGCCGAGGACCAGCACACCCGCCGGCGCGGCGAGGCTCAGCAACGAGGCGACCTGGAGCGACCCGTCGTCGAGCAGGTCCAACGGGTCCGGCTGCGCCGGTACGCCGGCAGCAGCGCGCCATCCGGGGAGACCGTCGTCCCGCGTCCATCCCTCGGCCAACGCGTGCTTGCCGCCGACCACGTCGTGCAGGTACCACGGGTCGGGCAGGATCCAGCCCGCCGGCAGGCCGTGACCGCTGACCGGTACGACCCAGCGGGAACCGCCGGGCACAAGTCGCTCGTAGAGCGGCAGCACCTCGTCGTCCACGGCGAAGTAGCAGTCCAGGTCGAAGCCCACGTCCGCCGGTCCCCCACTGTCCGTCCGATCCGGTCCATGCCGGCCGCCGGTCCCGCACCGGTGCTACCCGGCCACCGTCGACCTCGCCATCGGCTGACTCCGGCCTCCGGGCAACGATAGACGACCCGGAACCGGCCGTCGCGACCGTCCGTCCGGCGGATCCGCCGCGTGGGCCGGGCCGGGCCGGGCACGGACGTGGCCCGGGTTTGGCACCATGCGATTCGCCGACCATGGACGGGACGCCCGGGGCAATGGTGGCCCATCCGACGTGGCCGTATTCCGACCCCCATCGACGGCCCTCCACTGTCGGTAGACATCACCGCGTCCCTCGCAAGTCGTAGTGTCGGTTGTCGTTGGCTTTCAGAATCGGCGACGCTCGCCACGCCAGGCCGTACCCAGCCCGACCTGCGCACATGCCTGAACCGGTTTACGGCCCCCTCTCGGTCGTCATGGTTGCCGCCCCGATCCCGCTGCCGGCACCGGGAGCAGGGCACATAGGACGTTCGGCCTGAACCGGTTCACGTGCTTAACAGTTCAGTTCTCCCGCGGCGTTGTCACGTCGTTGACACGGCTGTAACCCGCGTGTACTTTCCCCTGCAAGTCGCGCTACCCACCCCGTTCTGACGGAAGCGCGTCTCCACGCATCGCGCAATGACATTGTGGACACCGAAAGGTGGGACGCGCATATGAGAAAGTACGCGGTCGCCGGCGCGGCACTCGTGCTGTCACTGGCTCTGGCGGGCTGCGGCGACGACAACGGCGGCTCCGACGGCACCGTCGCCGGCGAGATCACGGTGCTCACCCAGCGGACCGACATCGTCAACACGGTCTTCCAGGAGTACAAGAAGACGTTCGAGGCGAAGTATCCGGGGACGACGGTCAAGTTCGAGGCGATCACCGACTACGAGGGTGAGATCCGGATCCGGATGAACACCAGGGAGTACGGCGACGTCCTGCTCATCCCGAACTCCGTCACCGCCGACATGCTGCCGACCTTCTTCGAGCCGCTCGGCAGCGTCGACGACCTCGAGAAGAAGTACCGGTTCGTCCGCAGCGAACAGAGCTTCGAGGGCACCGTCTACGGCATCGCCATCACCGGCAACGCCCAGGGTTTCGTCTACAACAAGAGGGTGTGGCAGCAGGCGGGCGTCACCGCGCCACCGAAGACCCCGGCCGAGTTCCTCGCCGCGCTGACCGCCATCCGGGACCGGACCGACGCGATCCCGCTCTACACCAACTACAAGGACAAGTGGCCGCTCGGCCAGTGGGAGGGCGCGCGGGGTGCGGTCAGCGGCGATCCGGAAGCGGGGATCAAGCTGGGCCGGGACGACGCACCCTGGGCACCGGGCAAGGAGCACTTCGTCCTCGACTCGCTGCTCTTCGACGCCGTGGCGCAGGGCCTGACCGAGCCCGACCCGACCACCACCAACTGGGAACAGTCCAAGGGGCTGCTCGGCAGCGGCAAGGTCGCCACCATGATGCTCGGTTCGTGGTCGATCGTGCAGATGCAGGACGCGGCACCGGAGCCGACCGACATCGGTTACCTGCCCTTTCCCCACCAGGTCAACGGCAAGTTCCACACCGTGATGGGCGGGGACTACAAGAACGCGATCAACATCAACTCGAAGAACAAGGCGACCGCCCGGGCCTGGGTCGACTGGTTCGCCAACGAGTCGAACTACGCCGTCGACCAGGGAGGCATCTCACCGGTGATCAGCCAGGCGATGCCGGCGACCCTGGCCGACCTGACCGCCGCCGACACCGAGTTCATCGAACTGGCTCCCGCGCCGAAGGGTGAGGAGGGCTTGGCCGACAAGGTCGGCAACGAGGCCGAGATCGCCCTCTACGACGGGGCGTACCGGCAGCGCCTTGTGGACGCGGCCCGTGGGGCGAGGAACGAGACCAGAGACCAGATCTTCGCCGACCTGAACAGGAAGTGGGCGGAGACCAGGGCCAAGCTCCGGTAGCCGGGCGTCCCAGCCGGTCCTCCTGGACGCCGACGTCCCCCGGCTCCGGGACGGCGACCTCCAGGGCGTACGGGTCCCGACCACCCGTACGCCCTGCCACCGCCCGCAGTCCAGTCCGCCGCAACGACTGACCGCCGCCCCGACGACTGACCGAACGACGCTGTCCCGGCCCGACACCGACCGGAAGGCTTGCGTACCAGATGGCGACTCCGACGAACACCGCGAGCCGGGTTCCCGGGCCGGCCGCCCAGCGGTGGCGGCTCGGGCCCACCGGCCCCCGCCGGCAGCCACCACGCCGGCGGAAGCGGGTCGTCACCCCGTACCTGTTCCTGCTGGCGCCGGTGGCACTGCTGGTGATCTTCACCTACATCCCGGTCGTCAACATGTTCTGGTACAGCGCCACCTCGTGGAACGGGCTGAGCCCCAGCAAGGAGTTCGTCGGCGCGGACAACTACGTCGAGATATTCACCCGACCCGAGCTCTTCGGCGTGCTCCGGGTCAGCCTCTACTACATCGGCGCGTCCGTACTGCAGATCGCCCTGGCGCTCTACTTCGCCACCGTGCTCAGCTTCAACGTCAGGTTCCGGAACCTCTTCAAGGGGATCCTCTTCTTCCCGTACCTGATCAACGGGGTCGCCATCGCGATGGTCTTCCTGTACTTCTTCCAGCCCGGCGGGACCCTGGACTCGGCGTTACGGGTGCTCGGACTCGGCGGCCTGTCCCAGCAGTGGCTCGGCGACCCGGAGGTGATCAACTACTCGCTGGCCGGAACGTCGGTCTGGCGCTACCTGGGGCTGAACTTCGTCCTCTTCCTCGGCGCCATCCAGTCGGTTCCCGCGCAGCTCTACGAGGCCGCCGAGATCGACGGGGCGAACCGGTGGCACCAGTTCCGCTACCTGATCCTGCCCGGGATCCGGCCGATCATCGGACTCTCGTTCATCCTGGCCCTCTCCGGCTCGCTCGCGGTCTTCGAGATCCCCTGGATCATGACCGGCGGGGCCAACGGCAGCGAGACCTTCGTGATCCAGACGGTCAACATGGCGTTCCGCTACCACAAGGTGGGGCTCGCCTCGGCGATGGCCGTCGTCCTGCTGCTGATCGTCCTGTTGGTCACCTGGGTGCAACGCCGGGTCGTCCCCGACGAGAAGGTGAACCTGTCGTGAGCCTGACCGACCGCCGTACCCGCCCGGTGCCCGGCACCGACCGCCGAGGCGGGCCGGTGAACCGGCCGTCGCGCGGCCGACGGCACCGGCCCGAGGGGTTCGCCGCCCGGCTGGCCGTCGGGCTGAAGTACCTCTCCCTGGTCGGCGCCGCGCTCGTCGTACTGCTGCCGCTGCTGGTCCTCCTCATGGCCTCACTGAAGACGAACGACGAGTTCGTCAACGGTGCCCCGTTCGACGCCCCCGGCAACTGGTTCAACCTCGACAACTACGTCACCGCCTTCACCCGGGGCGGCATGCTGCGCGCCTTCGCCAACACCAGCCTGATCCTGCTCGTCTCGGTCGCCGGGACGGTCCTGATCGGCTCGATGGCGGCGTACGCGCTCGACCGGTTCGAGTTCCGGCTCCGACGGACGATCATCGCGCTGTTCCTGCTCGCCACGCTGGTACCCGGGGTGACGACCCAGGTGGCGACCTTCCAGGTGGTGAACCAGCTCGGCCTCTTCAACACCCGCTGGTCGGCGATCGCCCTGTTCCTGGGCACCGACATCATCTCGATCTACATCTTCCAGCAGTTCCTCCGGGGTATCCCCCGGGAACTCGACGAATCCGCCGCCATCGAGGGCGCCAGCCACCTCACCATCTATCTCAGAATCATCCTGCCGCTGCTGAAACCCGCGATCGCCACCGTGGTCATCATCAAGGGCATCGCCATCTACAACGAGTTCTACATCCCGTTCCTCTACATGCCCGACAGCGAACTCGGGGTCATCTCGACCTCGCTGTTCCGGTTCAAGGGACCGTTCGGGGCGCAGTGGGAGGTCATCTCGGCCGGGGTCATCCTGGTCATCATCCCCACGCTGATCGTCTTCCTGCTGCTGCAGCGCTTCATCTACAACGGGTTCACCAGCGGCGCGACCAAGTGACGGCGCCCGGTGCCGCGCCGGCCCCCGACCGGGCTCGGCAGGGCGTCAGCGCCGGGAGACGGACGACCTCCGCTACCCTACGACGGCCCGCTTCCGTTCACTGATCTCTGGAGCAGCCGTGGCACGCGTTCTCGATGCGGCGGACGGACACCCCGACCCGGCGGCCTACCCCGCCGAGCCTGGCGGGTCCGACAACGACGGCCCGGACGCCACCAGGAACGACAGGGCCGGCGCAGCCGGCGACGACCGCTCCGACACGGTCGAGGGGACCGGCCCCGGAAACGACGACCCCGCCGGAGGCGAGGCCGGGTCGGACCGGACACCGAAGGCGGTGACACCGGCATCCGACGACAGCGACCCCACCGTCCGGGCCGACCGGCTGCGGCGCGGCCTGCTCGCGGTACGTCCGCTGCTCATCGCCGCCGCCGTCGCGGTCGTGGTGCTCGCCATCCAGCTGCTGGCCATCGTGTCCGGGGACTACCATCCCTTCTCCGGAAGGGTCCAGTACGGCCTACGTGCCGGCCCGCTCCTGGTCGGCGCCGTGGCGGTGGCGGCGGTCTGGTGGGCCCGCCGCCGTGGACAGTCCTGGGACGCCGACCTGATCCCGGCCCTGTTCGGTGGTCTCGGTGCGCTGACGCTCCTGGTCGGACTGCACGGCACCCCGTTCGACCTGTACGCCCTCGACGGCGACCAGCTGTTCCGGACAGCCGCGGTCACCCGGTTCGGAGACTCCTGGTGGGGCGGCGACTACACCTACCGTGACCTGCCGGCGTACTACGCGCCGACGTACTTCTGGTTGCTGGGCCGGGCCGGGGACCTGGCCGGCGTCGTGCCGTGGCACATGCTGAAGTACGGCACCATCGCGGTCACGTTCCTCGCCCCGATCGTGTCGTACCTGCTGTGGCGGCGGGTCGTGCCCGTGCGGGTCGCGGCGCTCATCTCCGTGGTGCCCTTCCTCGTCCCCGGGCTCAACGAGACCTACGCCTGGATCGTCCTGGTGGCGTTCGTGCCGTGGTGGCTGCAGGTCGGGCACGGGTTGAGCCGGCCCGGACTGCGGCGCTGGCACCCACTGGTGCTCGGGGCCATCGGCGCGGTCCTGTTCACGGTCTACTACTACTTCTTCTTCGTCATCCCGATCGCGCTCTGTCTGCACCTGCTCTGGACCCGCCGGCAGGGCCGGATCAGTTGGGGCGAGCTGACCCGCCCGCTCACCGTCCTCGGCATCTCGGCGCTCGGGTCGAGTCCCTACTGGGCACCGCTCGCCTGGAACTTCCTGACCTCGGCGCATTTCGAGTCGCTGAACAACCGCTGGATAACCCTGAACTCGGGACGCCTCGCCCTGCCGATGCTGGAACCCTCGGTGATCGGGGTGCTCTGTCTCGTCGGGCTGGTCTTCCTGGTGGTGACCGCCCGCGAGGCGCTCTCCCGGGCACTGCTGGTCCTCCTCGTCTCGACGTACGTCTGGCACGCGATCGGTTTCCTCTTCCTGGCGGTGTCGAAGCCGCTGATGTCGTTCCGGATGCGCGAACTGGTCCCGGTGGTACTGCTCGCGGCGGCGGCGATGGCCCTGGTCCGCGTGGCCGGGTACGCCCACCGCCACCTGACGGCCATCGTGGTCTGGCGGCTCGCGGCCACCGGCGGGGTCCTGCTCGCGGTCTTCGCCGGTGACCGGTTCGTCGACGTCGTGCTGGCGGACATCCACCACGCGCACAACCGGACGCTGCCGGACGGGCAGCTGCCGGCGTTCCACCGGCCCGAGGCGGTGGCCTGGAAGCCGGCGCCGGCCCAGCTCAGCAGGATCATCGACGCCCGGTACCAAGGACCGGACCGGCCGGTTCTGCTCACCGCGAACTCCGACCTGCTGGCCCTCTACCCGTACTACGGGTTCGTGCAGTTCAACGCCAACTACAGCCATCCCACCGGGCGGTTCAAGGAGCGCCTGGCCTTCCTGGGCGACCTGGGCCGGTCGACGAGTCCGGCCGAGTTCGCCGCACGCCTACGGGACAACCCGTACGACCGGATTGACGCCATCGTGCTGCCGGTCAAGAACGACAAGCTGGTGTTCGGGTACCGGGCTGACGAGTTCCCGTTCGGTACGAATCCCCGGGAGATCAGCCTGCCCAGGAACCTGGTGCAGCCGGAGCATTTCGACATCACCACCGTGGACGGCACCCTGGTTGCGGTGCTCCGGCCAGCAACGAGCGGCGGATAGCCCGGCACCGCCACCGGGCACGCCGGCACGGGTGGACCGGCGCCGGCCCACCCGTCCGGCCGGGGCACGACGTGGATCGTGGTCACGGGGAGACCGTGACCGGGATCCGCAGCGTCGTCTGCTCCACCTCCGAGGTACGCACCGTCACGTCCGCCTCCCAGTCACCGGCCAGCGGCACCGTGATCGTGCCGAGGTAGTGGCCGGGACCGGCGACGCGCAGCGGCACGTCGAGCGGGCCCAGGTCGCGTGCCGCGAGTCGGAGCGCGATCCTGACCTCCGGCACCTCCTTCGGCCGGCCGGCCGGATCCAGGACCGACACGTGGGCGGTGGCGCTACCGACCCGGCGGGGCAACAGGTCGAACAGGAGCAGCCCCTCGGCGGCCGGGCCGGCGCCGGCGTCGAACGGGATCGGCCCGCGAGCGCCGGCGGGCGGGTCCGGGTCGGCGACGGCTCCGGGGCCGGGTCCGCCGAGGCCGACCGGTTGGCCGGTGTGCCGGTCCGCGTAGGCCACCCGGGCCGGCGGGGTCGCGACCAGCGCCGCGGTCAGACCCAGCACCGCCAGTCCCAGGACGATCTCGAACGTGATCCGGCGCCCGAAGTGGTAGAGCTGGTGCGGGTCCGGGTCGGACGAGCCACCCCGCCGGGTCGGACCACTCGTCGACGGGCCGGCCGTCCTGGTTTGACCACCCGTCGCGACGCCGCCCCGGGGCGCCGGGGCACCGGCCGGCCGGTCACTCGTCGCGACACCGCCCCGGACCGCGGGGGCGCCGACCTTCTCGATCTGGGCGCGGGCGGGGCGGGGGACGGCCGGGACGGCGGCGACCGGTCGGTCCGGGTAGTGCCGCCGCACCCACGACCGGGCCAGCGTGCCGAGCGCGAGCAGTACCAGGACGAGACTCAGCTTCGCCAGCAGCAACCGACCGTACGGCGTCTCCAGCAACGCGGGCAGTCCGCGTACCTGCCGCCAGAGCTGGAACATCCCGGTGACGACCAGCAGTCCGACGCTGACCTGGGCGCTGCGGGAGTAGGCGGGAACAGCGGTACGCATCGCCGCGATCTCCCGGGCCGGCAGCAACACCCCGGCCAGGACGACCAGGCCACCGAGCCAGACGGCCATCGCGACCAGGTGGACCACGTCGGAGGCGAGCGCCGGCATGCGGTACTCCCCCACCGCGCTGTGGTTGGCGAGTCCCCAGGTGACCGCGAGCCCGGCGCCGACGACCAGGACGGCCACCGGGGGCAGCGTCCGGGAGACCGTCCACGCCCGACCGTTCGGGAGATCGGCGCGGGCGGCCAGCCGACCGGGCAGCACCACCAGGGCCGGGATCAGCAGGATCAGCAGCCCGATCCGAACGGTCAGCGCCGCGCCGAGCCGGGTGTCGAGGGTGGTGGCCAGGAGCGCGCCGTCGAACGCCCGGGTGAGCGGCAGGCCGGCCGAGTAGGGGCCGTACGCCAGGACGGCGGCCACGGCGCTGCCCAGCGATGCCGCCCAGCCGACCCAGAGCAACCGTCGTACGGCGCGCCGCGCGACACCGGCCGGCCAGGCGTACGTCACGAAAAAGGCGACCCCGACCAGCAGCGCCAGGGCGGCGAAGCCGACCCACCGGACGACGCCGTACGTCGGCCCGGCGCGGGAACCGGACGTGTCGACGCCCGGGGTCACCGCCGTCGTGGTGCCCGGGCCGGCGGCGGTCCCGACGCTGAACGTGTAGGCGCCGCTGACCGGGTGGCTGTCCGCCGAGGTGACCCGCCAGGCGACGGTGTAGCCGCCGCCGGGCAGGACGGTGCGGAGCGGCACGTCCACGGTGGTGCCGTCGCCGGGCGGGTGGGTCGGGTCGCCGACCGGCACCGGTTCGCCCCGGCCGTCGAAGAGGCGTACGCCCTCGACCGGTACCGTCACCGGTTCGGTGAACTGGAGTTGCAGGCGCTCGGGCGAGCGCTGGTGGACCTGCCCCTGGGCCGGGGTGGACCGGATCAGCTCGGCGTGCGCCCGGGCCGGTGCCGGTACGGCCAGCGCGCCGAGGGCCGTGCCGGCCAGGAGGGCGAGCAGGATCGCCACGGTGGCGAGGCGGGGTGATCGCAGTGCCGCGACCGTCAGCGTGACGGGAGGGCCGGCGATCGAGGGCTGGCTCGGATGACGGGTCATGGTGGGCGTCCTCTCGGAGGCGGGCGGGCGCGTACCGGCCCGGGGTGTGGCCGGGCCGGTACGCGGGGAG
>NZ_JAZGQK010000044.1:0-39230 GCF_036422035.1 Plantactinospora sonchi | reverse complement strand
GGGGGGGGGGGGGGGTGTGGGGGGGGGCGGGGGGGGGGGGGGGGGGGGGGGCCGCGCCGGGGGGGGGGGGGGGGCGGGCCCGCGGGGAGGGGGCGTCGGTCGGCGTGGCCGACTACCCGGTCACATCGATGACCGTCACCAGCCCGATCATCCCGTCCGGTCCTTCCGAGTGGGAGAAGATGTGGCAGTGGAGCAGCCACTTCCCCACCTCTCTGGGTTGGAAGACGATGTCGAAGGTCTGTCCCGGTGCCACGGTCAGCGTGTCCACCGTGTAGGGCGAGGCGAGTTTGATCCCGTCCTGGGCGACCACCTGGAACGACATCCCGTGCAGGTGCATCGGGTGGACCATCTCCGGCCCGGTGCCGATCAGCCGGATGTGCACCCGCTGCCCGACCTTCGCCGCGAGCGGGGTGGTCGCCGGGTAGGACCTGCCGTTGATCGTGAAGCCGTTGGAGCCGTCGCCGATGGCGAGGGTGTAGTGCTTGTCGGCGGCGATGTCACCCAGCGTCGGGGTGACCACCAGGGCACCGTACAGACCCTTGCCGACCTGGCCGCCGCCCATGTGTGAGTGGTACCAGTGGGTGCCGGTGGTCTTGGCGGTCCACTCGTAGACGTAGGTCTCCCCCGGCATGATGTGCGGCTGCGTGAGGTCGGGTACGCCATCCTGGGCGTTCGGCAGTTCCATGCCGTGCCAGTGCACCGCGGTGTGCTCCGGCAGGTTGTTCTGCACGATGAACCGCAGCTTGTCGCCCTCGTTCACCTTCAGGGTGGGTCCGGGGACGATGCCGTTGAAGGCGTACGCCGGTCTGACCAGCCCGGCCGACACCTCCAGGTTCAGCGGGGCCATGCAGAGTTTGAACACCTTGACCCCACCGACCGTCTCGTACGTGGCCAGCCGGGTGCCGTCACCCTGCTCGGCGCCGACGGTCGGGCTCTGGCAGGGCGGCGCTCCCGGTGGCGGCCCGGTAGGTGTCGGCGTCGGCGTACCGGTGGGGGTGGGAGTCGGCGTGGCGGTCGGGGTCGGCGTCGGGCCGGCGGTGGTGGGCCGGGGTGTGGTCGGGGTGGGCCCGGCGGTGGTCGGCGGCGTCGATCCGGCGTTGATGGTGCCGAGCATGTACGGGTGGTTGCCGCAGAAGTAGGAGTACGAGCGGGCCGCGGTGACGGTCACCGTGAAGCTGGCGCCCGGTGGCAGGTCGGGCGAGGTGAAGTCACCCCGGATCATGTGCAGGGTGCCGTCGGTCTCCTGGTTGACGAAGGTCACGGTGTCCCCGGGGGCGACGTTGAGCACCTCCGGGGTGAAGGTGAAGTTCCTGATCGTGACCGTGTGGTTGGCGGCCATCGCGGCCTGTGGGGCGAAGATGGCCGCGCCCGCCGCGATCACCGCGAGGGCGAGCAGGGCGAGTACGACGAACCGCCGGACCGGCGGCGAGGTGGTTCTCAGCACCTGCCGGAGGACGGCGAACCGCCGTCCCGGCAAGCTCAGGTCGGACATGGGGGTCTCCTCGTCTACGCTTTCTGGGAGCGCGCGGCATCGCGGGCCGGCCGGCACCCGTCAGGAACGGGTCGGCTGCCCGGCGTCACGCAATGCACGCCGCCCGGAGCGAGAGAGGGACCGTCCGCTTCACGGTCCCTCTCTCCCACTCGTCGGGAATCGGGAAGGTCAGTTACAGATTCCGGTGTTGATCGGATTCAGCTGGGCGCAGGTGAGCTGGTCGGCCATGCCGGCCGGGGTGTTCTGGACCCAGCCGTTGTAGACGATCGGGAAGGCGAAGACGCCCTGACCGCCCATGCCGTTGTAGGCGGTCACGGTGTCGTCGGTGGCAGTGCCGGCCGCCGCGTCGAGCACCATCCGTCCGACGACGGCCGCGTCGGCCGGGTTGCCGTCGCCGTTGGGGTCGCCGTCGACCACCGCCATCGCGTTCGAGAACTTGCTGGACACGTAGGCGTAGTAGCCGCCACCGCGTTTGGCTCCGAAGTTGATGCCGTGGCATCCGGAGTCACACGGCAACGTCTTGACGATCCGGTCCGTCTCGGTGTCGATCACCATGATGTTGCTGGTCAACGTGTTGGCCACCAGCAGGTACTGCCCGTCGGGGCTGACCGGCAGCTGGATGGGCAACCCGCCGAACGGCCCACTGGTGGCGCCGCTGACCGGGTCGTACGTGTCCCACAGGTCGATCGCCTTGTAGCCGACGGTACCGCCGCCGTCGGCCCGGCAGGCCGGCCCGGCCAGGGATATGCAGGAGACGCTCTGGCCGAGGAAGTTCGCCACGTAGTACTTGGAACTGTCCGGCATCATGCCGGTGGCGATCGGCAGTTCCTCGGTCTGCATCTTGGTGATCGCTCCGGTCGGTACGTCGACCACGGTCGAGTCATGGTGGTTGACGTTCGGCGTGACCATCGTCTGGCCGTCCGCGCTCATCCAGTGCGCGTGCGGGTGGGCCGGGGTCTGGCCCGGTCCCTGCACGAGGATCCGCCGGTCGACCGCGGTCGCCCCGGGACTCAGTTCGACCACCGCGTTACCGGCGTTGATGGCGACGTGCAACTGGTCGGTGTCGGTCCGGGTCATCACGTGTGACGGATCCGGGCCGACCTGGATGGTCCGGACGAGTTGCCCGGTGTTGCGGTCGAAGACGGTGAGCCGGTCGGAGAACCACTCCGTCTGGTAGATGTACCGCCCGTCCCGGTCGCTCCACATGTTGTGCGGGTTGTTCATGTTGATCTGGGGCAACGCCACCTTCCGGGCCACCGTCCAGTTGACCACGTCGACCTTGGTCGCCGCCCCGGACTTGGACTTGCCGGCGAACTGTTCCATCTGGGTGTCGACCCAGACCTCGCCGACGCCGGGGACCGCCGGCCGTTGGGTCAGCGCCGGCAGGGTGACGCCCTCGCTGAACTTGCTCTCGTAGAAGGCGTCCAGGAGTGGTACCAGCACCGGCTGGCCGGCGGCGTCGTACATCAGGATCGGCGCCGGCGGGTACGACGGGTTCCACGCCCGCTCCTCGGTGTTGCTGTACGTCTGCCAGTTGGTCGGCGACGTGATCCGGAAGAACTTCTGCACCAGTTGCTGCACCACGTCGGACGAGCTGGGCACCACCATGCCGCCCTTGGCCGCGACGTTCAGTTGGCGGCCGAAGTCGAGACCCGGGGTCAACGGGTCGTCCACCACCACCGCGCCGAGCATGTACGGATGGATCTTGCAGGCCCAGGCGTACAGGCCCGGTTCGGCCAGCGACGTCTCGACGTCGCCGATGAACGCGCTGCCCTGGTCGAACTCGGGTGCGCCGACCGGCCAGATGATGCTGGTGACCGAGTGCGCGGAGGCGGCGTCGGGGGCCGCCACCTTGAACTTCGCCTTCGGGACCAGGCTCAGGTCCCGGGGGGCGATCTCCTGCAGGTCCTCCAGGGTGTCCATCAGGCTGAGCCCGACCGGCAGGCTGGACAGCGGCACCGCGTCGCTGGCGCTGCTGCCGGCCAACTGCTGCCGCAGCTGGTTGACCTGCGTCTTGGCCCGCTGGACGGTCGGGTTGAGGAAGCCCAGCAGGCCGCCCGCGTCGTCGATCGCGTCGTTGAGCTGGTCGAGGTTGAGCAGCGTGGTCAGGTCGACGCCGAGGTTGCCGAGCAACGGCGCCTCACCGTCGATGATCGGCAGGTTGAGCAGCTCGCCAAGGTTCCCGTTGAACAGCGGGATGCTGTCCAGCGGCAGGTCGAGCAGTCGGGTCCGCGGGGTCACCGCGACACCCAGTGAGTTGGTGCCGAACAGGGTCGCCCCGGTGTCGAACCAGGCACCCTGGTTGTCGGTCAGGTCGAACATGACGGGTGCGCCGACGCCGACCGGGTTGGCGCGTGCCGACGCCGGCACACCGAGCCCGGCGACGATCAGGACCGGCACCATCAGCCGGGCCCACCGTCGCCGGACGGCTCTGCGGCGTGCGGCACGCACACCATCGGGTGGGGGGTGCATGTCTGCTCCTCCTAGGCGGGTTGGGGGTACCCGCGGGGCGCCCCGCACGCGGGCGCGCGGCCGCCACCGCGGACGCCGGCAGGACCGGCGGTGGCCGGGTCCTCCGTTCGGCCCGGACACACCGACAGAAGGCCAGTCAGCGGTTACGCGGATTCGCCGGAAGCGCGAAACACTCGATTAACGAAAGTCTTCAATGCCCTGGTCGCGAATGTGCACGGGACGAAACACCGTTGATCGCGGGACGAGCGGGACGGTCCGAAGAGGTTGATGCCAGCCGGACGATCGGCGGAGGCGGCCTGACCGATCAGCCGATCGTGTGGTGACCGGTCGTCCCAGGTGGCGCCGGAAGCGACCGGACGACATCCAGCGGCAAGGGTAACCCGGACTACTCACTGTCGCCCACCTGGAACCCGTCCGACCGGAGCCCGCGCCTCGCCCGCCGGCTACCACGACGGATGGTATCGATCACCATAATTCGCTACCATCCGCGATCAGTGGCTCACCCGGCGCTGACGGATGGTCGTCCCAGCACGACCGCCCGGCGCCGACCCCTGACTGGAGGATCGCGATGACGGACAGCCGGCAGGTGACCGCCCGACCGTACCCTTTCTCCGCTCCCGACCGGCTCACCGTCGACCCCCGGTACGCCGAACTGCGGCGGACCGAGCCGGTGATCCGGGTCCGACTGCCGTACGGCGAGGAGGGCTGGCTCGCCACCCGCTACCACGACGTCCGGACCGTGCTGGGTGACGCGCGGTTCAGCCGGGCGGCCTCCCTCGACCACGACGAGCCGCGGATCAGCCCGCGTCCGCTGGGCAACGGTCTGCTCTCCATGGACCCGCCCGAACACACCCGGCTGCGCCGACTCGCCGCGAAGGCGTTCACCGCCCGCCGGGTGGAACTGCTCCGGGCCCGCGCCCAGCAGATCGCCGACGAACTGGTCGACGACATGGTCAAGGCCGGACCTCCGGTCGACCTGGTGGAGCGGTTCGCCACGCCACTGCCGATCCAGGTCATCTGCGAACTGCTCGGGGTGCCGTTCGCCGACCGGCACCACTTCCACGTCTGGTCGGGGGCGATCGTCTCGACCACCTCGATGAGTCCGGAGATGATCGAGGAGTACCTGGGGAACCTGTACGGCTACATCGGTGGCCTGCTCGCGCAGCGGCGGGACGAACCGACCGACGACCTGCTCAGCGCCATGGTCCAGGCCCGCGACGAGAACCAGGACCGGCTCACCGAGTTCGAGGTGGTGCAGTTCGCCGCCGGGCTGCTCGCCGCCGGGCACGAGACGACGGTGACCCAGATCCCGAACTTCGTCTACGTCCTGCTGGAGAACCCGGCGGAACTGGCCCGGCTGCGGGCGGATCCCTCGCTGGTGCCGTCCGCGGTGGAGGAACTGCTCCGCTACGTGCCCCTCGGGGTGGCCTCGGCCTTCCCCCGGTACGCGACCGAGGACGTCGAAATCGGCGGTGTCCTGGTCCGGGCCGGGGAGCCGGTGCTCGCCTCCCTCACCTCGGCGAACCGCGACGGCGAGGTCTTCGCCGAGCCCGATCGACTCGACCTCGCCCGGGATCCGAACCCGCACGTGGGGTTCAGTCACGGCGTACACCACTGCGTCGGCGCGCAACTGGCCCGGATGGAGCTTCAGGTGGCACTCCGTACGCTGGTCACCCGCCTGCCCGGGCTGCGGCTCGCGGTCCCCGAGCCGGAGCTGGTCTGGAAGAGCGGACTCATCGTGCGCGGCCTGATCTCCCTGCCGGTGGCCTGGTGAGCGGCGGCTGGCGGGTGAGCGTCGATCCGGAGCGCTGCATCGGCTCGGGGATCTGCGCCGGCACCGCCGCCGCCCACTTCCGACTGGTCGACGGCCTCGCCACGCCGGTCGCCCGCACGACGCCGCCGGCCGAGTCGGTACGCGACGCGGCGGAGTCGTGCCCGGTGGAGGCGATCACCGTACGGGACGCGGCCGACGACCGGCTGATCGCGCCGGAGCCCTGATCCCGGGCGCCGGAACTCAGGCCAGCGCCTCGGCCGGCGTCCGGATGAACTCCAGCAGCGCCTGGGCGATCTCGTCACCGTGGGTCCACGGGATGCCGTGCGGCCCGCCCTTGATGGTGTGCAGTTGGCTGCCCGGGATCGCGGCGTGCATCCGCTGCCCGGTCACCGGGTACGGCAGCACCCGGTCGGCGTCGCCCTGGATGATCAGGGACGGTACGTCGATCCGGGCCAGGTCCTGCCGGAAGTCGGTCAGCCAGGTGGTGATGCTGGCGAGCGTGCCGATCGGCGAGGCGCTGACGGCGGTGATCCAGTTGGCCCGAACCACCTCCTCGCTGACCCGCTTGCCGAGGTTCTCGTCAAGGTTGTAGAAGTCGTTGAGGAAGTTCGTCTGGTAGGCCGGCCGGTCGGCGACGACCGACTGCATGAAGCCCTCGAAGAGGCTCTGTTCCACGCCCTCCGGGTTGTCGTCGGTCTTCAGCAGGTACGGCGGGATCGGGGAGATGAAGACCGCGCGGCTCACCCGGGCCGAGCCGTAGTTGGCGATGTAGCGGGTCACCTCGCCGGTCCCCATCGAGTGGCCGACCAGGACGACGTCGGTCAGGTCCAGCTCGTTCATCAGGATGTTCAGGTCGGCGGCGAAGGTGTCGTAGTCGTAGCCGATCGTCGGCTGGCCGGAGGCGCCGAAGCCCCGGCGGTCGTACGCGATGGTCCGGTAGCCGGCGCTCAGCAGCGGCCCGACCTGCTTCTCCCACGCGGCGCTGCTGAGCGGGAACCCGTGGATCAGCACCACCGGCTGCCCCGCCCCGTGGTCCTCGTAGTACAGGTCGATGGGCGCGGAGTTCTCCACGCCGACGGTCAGATAGGGCACCCGTCTCTCCCCTCTCGCGTACTCGCCTCGATGGCATGGCCGCCGGTTCCCCGGGGCCGTGGTGGGGCGGCAGATCCCGTGCTGACGACGTTCATCAACCAGCCGAGGTGGCAATTGCGCAGATTGCCGGACTTGCCGCGCGGTCAGCCTACCGAGCCCCGATCGCCCACACCGGCGGAACAGCGCTATTCCTCCGCCGGGCCGGCAGCACGGCGGAACAGCGGCGGCTGACCGTCCGCCCCGGGCCGTGGTGGCGATGGTCCCGCCGGCCGGACACCCCGAGCCAGCGCCCGAGGCCGAGCCAGCGCCAGACCCTAGGATCGATTGGCATGACGCCGCCCGGGCCTCGTCCACTGCTGGTGCTCCTGCACAGCCCGGCGGTCGGCCCCGCCACCTGGCGGCCGGTCGCCGCCGAACTGCGCGCCCGCGGCCGGGAGGTTCGGGTGCCATCCCTGCTCGACGTGGCGACCGGCGACCCGCCGTACTGGCCCCGGGTGGTGACGGCGGTCCGGACGGCGCTGGCCGGGACCCCGCCGCGCCACCCGGTGGCGCTGGTCGGACACAGCAACGCCGGGATTTTCCTCCCCACGGTCCGCGCCGCCCTCCGCCACCCGGTCACCGCCTCGGTCTTCGTCGACGCGGCCCTGCCGGCCCGCTCCGGCCCCACCCCGGTGGCGCCGAGGGCGCACCTGCCGGCGCTGCGGAACATGGCCGGTCCGGACGGCCGGCTGCCCCGGTGGACCGACCGGTACGACGAGGTCGAGGTCGCCGCCCTGTTCCGCGACCCGTCGACCCGACGCGCCGTCGTCGCGGAGCAGCCCCGACTGCCGCTGGCGTACTACACGCAGCGGATACCGGCGGTGCCGGGCTGGGACGACCACCGCTGCGGGTACCTGCTCTTCGGACCGCCGTACGACGAGGTCGCCGCGGACGCGGCCGGACGTGGCTGGCCGGTGCTGACCGTACCCGGCCGGCACCTGCACCAGCTCGTCGACCCGGCGGCGGTCGCCACCGCCGTCCTGACCCTGACCGGCGGGACCGGGACGGCCGGGCGCTGACGTTCCGGCGGATCGTCCGTCCGGACCCTCGGGCCGCAGGACGCCCGGGACGCCCACCGGCCCCGAACCCGACCCGGTCGGGGGATATCCACTGGGGACGGTGGTCGGGGAGAGTCGCCAGCGGCGGCCGGACGTACCCGTCCGGTTCGACCGGACGTATCCGGACGGCCGCCAGGTGACCGGTACGGGCCGGCACTCTCCGTCAGCCTCCGGGTACTATCGCCGGACGACCGGGGCGGGTCAGGCGCGCGATCATCAGAGCCACGGAGGGTGTTCGGGGATGCTGGCCCCAGCACACTAGGATCCGCAGACGAGAACGGCGGAAGTGGGTGGGGATGCAGCCAGTGGGTCCGTACCGGTTCATCGAGGCGATCAGCGTCTGTCAGGTCGGCAGCGTCTGGTCGGCCATCGACGGGCAGGGCAATTCCTTCACCGCCGCCGTCCTGGACGCCGCCGTGGCAACCGATCAACGCTGGCGGGACGCGTTCGCCGGGACGGCACACGCGCTGGCGCAGCCGGGGGCCGGCGGGTCGCGCTTCGCGCACGCCGACCTCACCGCGCCGGCGCCCTGGGTCGCCTACGCCGCCGCTGACAGCGCTGGCGCGGAACAGCTCTTCCTGGCGCTCGGCATGGAGTGCCGACCGCTGGGGTCGGTCACGGCCGACGACGAGACGGTCACGATGAAGAGTCCCCCCGCGGTGGCCGAATCGGTGGCGTCCTCCCAGTCGAACGCTCCCGACGAGCTGTCGACCGGGCCTGACGAGGAACTGGCCAGTCCGACGACCCGGTTGACGCCGAACGGTCCCTGGCAGACCGTCCCGCCTCAGGCCGGCGCCTCCGCGTCGCCGGATTCCGTCTCGGCCCCACCGCACCAGGTCTCCGTACCGCCGCACCAGACCTCAGCCCCACCACACCAGGTCTCCGTACCGCCACACCAGACCTCAGCCCCACCACACCAGGTCTCCGTACCGCCACACCAGACCTCAGCCCCACCACACCAGGTCTCCGTACCGCCACACCAGACCTCAGCCCCACCACACCAGATCTCGGTGCCGCCGCACCAGACCTCGGGTCCACCGATGCCGCTGCCGGAGATGCCTGGCACGTACCCCACCAGCGGGCCGCCGTCGCCGGACCCCTCCGGCTACGACCCGCTCTACTCGCCGGTCCGGCACATCGTGCCCTCCGAACCGGCACCGAGCCGCCGTCGGCTGTGGATCCTGGTCGGCGCGGCGGCGCTGGTCGTCGTGCTGGCCGTGGGCGGCACGGTCTTCGCCCTCAGCGGCGGGGAGGACCCCGTCACGCCGAGCGCCAGCCCGACCGCCGAAGCCCTGCCGCCGATGCCCTCGCCGACCAACCCGCCACTGCAGCCCGGCCTGGAGCCGCCCACCCCGGGCTCCTGGCCCGCCAAGTGGCCGAGCTTCACCGAGCGGGACAACGTACGGACGCTGTCCGACCTGGAGGGGCTCGGCTTCCAGCTCAAGGTGCCGGCCGGCTGGGAGTGCAGCCTCGCCGGCCGGGCCCAGGGATTCGCCAAGTACAACTGCGGCGTGCCCGAGGGGGCCGGGCCGAAGTTCGGTGGCGAACTGGTCGTCCGGGACTGCGCGCAGCCGTGTGACGAGGCACAGCAGGTCGCCATGCGCCAGGCCGAGGAGGCATGGGGTCAGCGGTGGATCCGCAGTGGCCAGCACTCGACGTACGTCGAGACGAGTTCGCTGGAGGAGAACGGTGAGCCGCGGCACGGCCTCGTGGTGGTCGCCTTCTTCCGGGGCGGTGACGACGGGGTGGTCAACCGGCAGCTGGTGCTGCGGCTGACCGCACCCCGGGACGGTGCGCTGGAGCTGCGCCGGGTGGCCACCTACCTGCGCAACACCCTGATCTTCTGAGTTCCGCCGCGCGCCCGGGGGTGCTCCTCACCCCCGGGCGCCGGCCTCCAGCCAGGCGGTGATCCGGGTCGAGAACTCCCGCGTCGAGAACCGGCCGGCCCACGCCGTCGTACGCTCCGCCGTCAGCTCCGGCAGACGCCGCACGAGCGGACCGAAGTCGCGCGGATCCAGGGAGTCGACGAGGAAGCCGGTCTCCCCGTCCACCACGGTCTCCAGCAGGCCGCCCCGACGCAGCCCCACCACCGGAGTGCCGCACGCCTGCGCCTCCACCGGGATGATGCCGAAGTCCTCGTGGACCGGGAACAGCAGTGCCCGGGCCCCCCAGTAGAGCCGCCGCAACCGCGCCCGGTCCGGCTGGACCTCGAACGTGACCGGAACCGACGCCCGCTCGGCGGCACGGCGCAGCTGACGCTCCTGCGGCCCCGAACCGGCGATGACCAACGGCAGTCCGACGACGTCCGCGATCGCGATGATCAGGTCGAAGTTCTTGTACGGGATCCAGCGCCCCACGCCGAGCAGGTAGTCCCGGGACTGGTTCCGGTCCGACTCCGGCGCGGCGGCGAAGAAGTCCACGTCCACCGGCGGATTGATCACCTCCGCGTCACGCCGCCAGTAGCGGCGGATCCGGGCCTGGACCTCCCGCGAGTTGGCCGCGTAGCCGCGCACGTGCCGGCTGAGCCGTACGTCGAGGGACTGCAGGGCCTTCCGGGGCGGAACCAGCAGGGGATGCGCGCCACGTCCGTCGAAGGACGGGCTCCAGACGTACCGTGCCGGCGAGTGGACGTAGCTCAGATAGCGGGTTTCGTCGGGTGGACCGAGCCGGACGGTGTGCGCGAAGGCGTGGCTGGAGGAGACCACCACGTCGAAGCGTTCCCGGCTGAGCGTCCGCCACACCAGGGGCATCAGGGGCAGCGCCGCCGCCTTCGTCCGCCGCAGCGGGGTCCGCGCCAGCCAGGACTCACGCAGGCCCGGCTCGTCGACGTCGCGGTCCTTCCAGAGCACGAACCGTTCGGCGTGCGGCACCTGTGCCGCGATCTGCCGGAAGACGTTCTCCGAACCGCCGGTGGCGCCGAACCACTCGTGCACCACGGCGACCGAACGGCCGGCGAGGCAGCCGGCCGGCGTACCCCGGGATTCCGGACCATCCACGTGTGACTCCATCCTCGGTCCTCCTCGTCAGGGTGTCCGCCCGGCCCCGGTAAGCTGCCGCGCCCGGTCCCAGATGCCGACCAGGAAGGTACGGCGCACCCCCGGCACCACCGCCGCGTAGCCGACCCAGACCAGCAGGATCCCGACGCAGGAGACGAGCAGCCGGAGAATCCCCGGCCCGGCGAGCAGGTATCCCGCCAGGGCGGCGAGGACCGCGCCGGGCAGCAGCGCCGCGATCAGCCGGGCGCTGTATCCGAGCACCCCGAGCAGCCGCGCCGAGAGCAGGAACATCAGCAGGCCGCCGACCGAGGCCGCGGCGCCCAGGGTGAACGGCCCCCAGTGCCGGAACAGCAGCAGGTTGACCGCGGCGGCGGCCCCGAACGAGACCGCGTTCACCCAGGCGACCCGGACGTTCGCGCCCCGGGCGTTGAGCACCTTGACCAGCGTGTATCCGATGACCTGGGCCCAGATGCCGAGGGCGAAGCCGAGCAGCAGCGTGGCGGAGACCTCCACCGCCCGCTCGTCGAACATGCCGCGCGCGTAGAGCAGGGTGACGATGCCGGTGCTGTTGAGGCTCAGGATCAGCGAGAGCGGCACGGTCACGAAGAGCACCGGCGGGAGCAGGCGACGAAGCCCGCCGGCCACGTCCCCCGGCGCCATCCGGGCGAACGAGGCCAGCCCGGCCAGTCCCAGTGGGGCGGCCAGCAGGGCCATGCAGGAGTCAACGACAAACCGGGCGTACTCGGTGGCGGCCACCACCTCGACGCCGAGCAACGAACCGACGGCCCGCTCGACCGCGATCGCCCCCTGCAGGATCACCGGCACCAGCAGCAGCGGACGCAGCCGCCGCCAGAACTCGCCGAGCGCGATCCGGTAGGCGTCGCGGTTCGCCGGCCGCTCACCGTTTACGGGCTCGCCGGGCTCCTCCGGCCCAGGTGCCCGCAGGTAGCCCCGCCGCCGGATCCAGTAGGCCCCCCAGGCGAGGAGCAGGAGGTACGGGACGGTGAAACCCCAGGCGAGCAACGACACGTGCCCGGTCAGGTACGCCGCCACCGTGGCGGCGATCAGACCGAGACTCTGCACCGACGGCCGAATGTTGATCAGTTGCACGTCGTCGTGCGCCAACCCCACCAGGGTGTAGAGGTTGTACTGCACGTAGGCCGGCACCGACAGCGCGGCGATGCCGAGCATCGTGGCGGCGATCCGCGCCGTCTCCGGATCCAGGCCGGGCGCCAGCAGGCCCACCCAGTGGTGCCGACCGATCAGCAGCCCGGCCACCAGCAGCAGCGAGAACGCGGCGAGCAGTGTCCGTACGGCCCGGTAGAGCACCAGGGCCATCGCCGGCCGCTCCTGCCGGTACCGGACGTACTGCGGCAGGAAGCCGGCCGAGAGGGCGTCGGCGGTGAAGAAGTTGATCGGCACCAGGGTGGCGGTCAACGACACCCGGTTCGCCGCCACCACCCGACCGGCGCCGAAGAGCGCCGCGAGCAGGACCTCACGGACCAGGCCGAGCGCCTTGCCGGTCAGGCCACCGAGCACCAGCCGGAGGAAGATCCTGGTCACGGTGTCCCGTGCCCGCCTCGGAGCTCCTCGAGGAGGGACAGGTAGCTACCGGCGCAGTGGTCGAGCGTCAGCTCGGCGGGCAGCAGGCTGGGCCGGCCCCCGTCCGGCCGGGGCACACCGGTCAGGACCTCGGCGAGCCGGCCGGCGTCGCCGGGATCGACCTCGTGCAGTACCGGGTCGAGTGCGGCCGGTCCGGCCGCCCCGGTCGGGACCACACAGGGCAGCCCGCTGGCCAGCGCCTCCAGGATCGCCATCGGCAGCCCGACCTCGAGCCGGGCCGTGGTCAGCAGGGCGATGTCGGCCGCGGCGTAGTAGCTGCGTACCCCGTCGGGCGGCACCCGACCGACGAACGTCACCATCTCCGCCAGCCGCAGGTCGTGGACCAGGCCGCGCAGTCGCGACTCGTCCGGCCCGTCACCGACGAGCAGGAACCGGTACCGCTCCCCGGCACCCCGGTCCCGCAGCACCGCCGCCGCGCGCAACGCCCGGTCCAGCCGCTTCTGCACGTGCAGCCGGCCGACACAGCCGACCACGGTCACCCGGTCACCGATGCCGAGTTCGGTGCGCACCGCCCGCCGCGCCGGCAGGTCGAATCCGTGGTCCGCCGGACGCACCCCGTTGGGGATCAGTGCGACCCGGTCCGGCCGGACCGACCAGCGTTGCGGTGACGCGACCAGTGACTCCGCGACCCGGGCGCCGACCGCGACGATCCGGTCGAAGTCCCGGTAGCGGACCAGGTCCCGGACCAGCCAGGCGGCGTTCTTCGGAGCGGTCGCCAGCGAGCGGAGGTCCCGGGCCCGCAGCTTCGAGCCGATCTCCATCATGGACGTACCGTGCGCCTGCAGCACGAAGGGTGTCCACGGGTGCCGCGACCTCGCCCGGATCACGGCGTAGCCGCCCGCGCTCACCGACAGCACCGCCGACGGCGGTGCCGGCAACGAGTTCCAGTAGTCGCGGGAGCGACGCCACCACGCCGGGGAGTAACGGCCCGGCCGGGTCGCGGACAGCGGCACGACCTCCACGCCGTCGGCGGAGAAGGCACCCGACCGGTCCGGGATGCCGGTGGTGACGACCCGGACCGCCGGCACGGTCCGGGCCAGCTCGGTGGCGAGGCTCCAGGCGAGCGTCTCCATCCCGCCGGTGTGGTGGAACGGGGTCGCGCGGGAGAAGATCAGTATCGACTCGATCATGTCAGCGTCCCGTACAACAGCTCCAGCTTGTCGGTCTGCCTTCGCAGGTTGAACCGCTCGACGACGGTCTCCCGGCCGGCCCGGCCGAACCGTTCGGCGAGAGCCGGGTCCCGCAGCAGTGCGGTCAGCCGGTCCGCGAGTCCGGCGACGTCCCGCTCTCCGACCAGGTATCCGGTCGTCCCGTCGGTCACCGCCTCACCGATGCCGCCGTGGTCGGTGCCGACCACCGGGCGGGCGGCGGCCGCCGCCTCCAGCACCACCGTCGGCAGCCCCTCCTGGTCGCCGGTCGCCGCGGTGATGCTGGGTACGCACACCAGTCGGGCCTCGCGTAGCTGGCGGAGCGTCTCGGTGTGTGGCTGCGCGCCGAGGAACCGCACCGCCGCCCCCAGATCCAGCTCGCGGGCGAGCGCCTCCAGTGGATCCCGCAGTGGCCCGTCCCCGACGATCACCAGGTGCGCGTCGGGTACCGCCCGCCGCACCACCGCGAAGGCCCGGAGCAGATCGGCGGTGCCCTTCTTCTCCACCAGCCGCGCCACGTGCAGGATCCGGGGCGTCGCGGCCGTCGCGGCCGGCTGGATCAGCTCCACGTCCACTCCGATGGGGAGGACGACCAGCCGGTCCGCCGGATAGCCCCACTCCACGGCCCGGGCCCGGATGTGCTCCGAGACACAGACGAACCTCGCCCCGGCGTCGAACAGCTCACCGCGCCAGGTGACGTAGTTCATCCAGGACGGCTTGCCGGAGGCGAGCAGCCGCGACCTGGTGACCGTCACGTCGAACCCGTGCAGGGTGGTGACCAGCGGCAGCCCCAGCGCCCGGGCCAACGGCACCGCGTAGACGCCCTCGACACCGAAGTGCGCGTGCAGCAGCGCGGTGCCCCGCTCCCGCAGCACCCTGCCCAGCGGTCCGGAACGGCGGGTCAACGTGTACGACAACAGCGCCGCCCGGCCGAAGTCCGACACGCTAACCGAGTCCGTGCCCGGCCGGCTCGGCACCTCGTCCCGGGCCACGAACAGCGGACGGAACGTCCGCATCGCCAGGGCCTGGTTGACGATGAACGTCTCCGAGGGGCGGAACTGCTGGTGGCGCAGGATCCCGACGGTCGGGGTGGCTGGCACGGTCCTTCGACTCCTCCCCGACGGGCCGGACGAGATACACGATCAACAGTGAGACGATCGGGATCAGGTGGATGTCACCGAAGATGTCGGTGTTCTCACCCAGACCCTGCAACAGGATCCAACCGAGCGCGGCTCCGGCGTAGGCGACGAACCGTTCGTCGGTCGCGTGCCGCCGCCGCAGGACGAGCCGACCGGTGAACACGAAGTACGCGACGGTCAGCCCGAGCCCGACGACACCGGTCACCGCCCAGGCGCCCAGCAGGATGTTGTGCGGGGGCAGGATCCGCCACATGTCGTGCCGGTCGGCGTAGCCGGCGAACCCGGCGTCCCAGCCGCCGTAGCCGAGGCCGAGGACCGGGTGGTCCCGCAGCGCCTCCCCGCCGAACCGCCAGATCTCCGCCCGTCCGACAAACGCCTCGACGAGCGCGCCGAGGAACCCACGGTTCAGCACCAGCAGCAACACCAGGGCGGCGCCGGCCACGGCGGCGGCGACCAGCAGGTACCGCCGTACCGCCGGGGTCGAGCGGCGCAGGTGGTGGACGCCGTAGGCGGCGGCCGGCAGCAGGAGGACCAGCACGATCGCGGACTTCGACCCGGTGAACGGCACCGTGGCCAGGGCCGCGAGGCCGGCCAGCCGTACCCACCGGGTGCCGGTGAGGTGGGCCAGGGCCAGGGCGGCGAGGCCGTTGATGCCGAGGAACATCGCCGCCACGTTCGCGTTGATGAAGAAGCCGCCCGCCTTCGCCGGGTCCAGCACGTTGTTCGGGTGGTCCCCGAACAACGCGGCGACGGTGTTCTGCCCGGCGAAGAACCCGCCGACGGAGCGTAGGTAGCCGTCCTCCAGCCCGGGCACCAGCCGGAAGAGGATCACCAGGGCCGCCTCGGTGAGCACCAACGGCCAGTACCACCGTTCGAGCCTGCGCAGCGCCGTACGGCCCTCACCGGCCACCAGGCCCATCAGCAGGAGCGTGACGGCGAACTGACCCAGCAGGGTGATGTACTGCAGGCCGGCCCTCGGATCGGGGGACCAGGCGAGGGCGAGGACCCGGACCACCAGCAGTACCAGCACGAGGCGGAACAGCCCGGTGCGGAGCAGGTCGCGGACCGCGCCGCCGCGGACGCCGAGCAGCACCACCGGCGCCAGCAGGACGACGACCAGGGTGGCGAGGGAGATGTCCACGCTGCCCCTCGGCAGCAGGTAGAGCTGTGGTACGGCGAGGACCACCGTCACCCCGGCGAGCAATAGGTGGTGGCGGGGGGCGGGAGTCAGCCCGGACAGGACCCCGTCGAGACGGGCAGGCATCAGTCGGCTAGCCATGGCGGCGCTCCTGGTGCGCCGACGGGACCGTGTCGCCGTCGCCGCCGGTGACGATGTCCCGCAGCACCGCGCCCCGGGACCGCCAGCCGAAGTCGCGGGCGTACCCGACCCGGGCGCTGATCTCCGGATCGGACTTCGGTGTGAGGGCACCGAGCACCCGGGCGACAAAGTCGTCGACCGGGTCGGCGACGCCGATGAAGTCCGTCTCCCGGGCCGCCCGGCGGACGTCCGGCACCGGGGTGCTGACCACGTCCAGCCCGGCGGCGAGATATTCGTAGCACTTCAGCGGGCTGACTCCGGTGGTGTAGGGGTTGAGCGCGTACGGCACCAGCCCCACCGTGCACCGCCCCGCCACCTCGGCCAGCTCGTCGACCCGGAGCACACCCAGGTACGTCGCACCGAGTCGGCGCAGTTCCGTCAGTTCCCGGTCGAAGCCGCCGCCACCGGCCGCGACCGGACCGGCCAGCAACAGTTCACCCTTGTCGCGCAGGGCGACCGCCAGGGCACGCAGCAGGTCGAAGTCCAGCTTGTGCGGTGACAGGTTGCCGGCGAACAGCGCCGCCGGCCGACGGGCCCCGGCGGGCTGGCTGGCCGCGGCGAACACGTCCACGTCGGCGACGTTCGGCAGCAGGCGCACCTCGGGGAACCCGACCGCGCTCAGGTGCTCCGCCACCGCCTGACTGGTCGCGATCGCCGGACGGGCGCGGTCGGCGAGGTTCCGCTCTCCCGCCGCCACCGCGACCGCGTCGATGCCGGGGAACGCCGCCAACAGGTCGACGCAGTGGTAGACGGTGCGGTCGGCGTACCGCTCCAGCCCGTAGGTGACCGGGGTGAAAGTCCAGAGCACCCGGGGACGGGCGCTGTCCCGCCAGCGCGCGACGGCCCGTTCCAGCAGCACCCGGTTGACCAGCCGGGTGGGGCGGCGGTGCAGTGGCACGACAAGCGGCGAGATGACGGTGGCCCGTTCGGGTACGGGTCGACGGTCCGCGGCGACCGGTCGGTGCACCGAGTTGCGCAGCCGGCGGACCATCCTGGTCACGTCCCGGCTGTCCAGCCTGATCCGGCGCAGGCCGAGCGACTCGACGAAGTGCGTCTGGAAGTCGCGCGCGAACTCCCGCACCACGTAGTGCTGGTTGGTGGCGATGTGCGCGCTCCACTCGGCGGTGCCCAGCACCAGGATCGTCGGATCGGCGGACCCGGTGGGGTCGTGCGGCGCTCGTGTTGTCGTCACCCTGTCTCTTCCGACCTTGTCAAGCAGCGGTACCGCGCCCGTCGAGGAGGACCCGGACGGTCGCGGCGTGGGCGGGACCGTGGCGACGCGGGTCGCCCCGGCGGCGTCAGGCGGCCGCGACGCGGGTCATTCTGTCAGGGTGACGAAAGGTTCCACTGAGGCACCTTAGGGGAGGTGTCAAGATCGTCGTGTCCCGTCCGTCCGTGCCCGCCAGCTTTGGCACGGTGACCTGGCCCTGGACCGGGTGCGCCGAATCCCGACAGCACGCCCGGCGGCGGGTGTTTGCCGCTCGCCCTGGACGTCGCCTATGTTTTCTGTCATGACGGACGACGTCGCGTTGCTGCTGCGTCGGGCCGGCTTTGGACCCACCGCCGCCGAACTGACCGCGGCACGTCAGTCGGGATACGCCGCCACACTGGACCGGCTGGTCGCGCCGCTGGGCCCGGACGTCGGGGCGAGCAGCGCCCCGCTGCCCGATCTCGGGCCTGATCCGCACGCCAACCTGCCGAATCCGACCCGGGCCCAGCACGAGCGGGCGGACCGGATGCGCAAGGCACAGGCCGAGCAGATCGAACGGTGGTGGCTGGACCGGATGGCGGTCGCGGACCACCAGGCGGGCGAGAAACTGGTCTTCTTCTGGCACGGCCACTGGGCCACCTCGGTGGACAAGGTGTGCAGCGCCCAGTTCATGCTCGCCCAGCACCGTGCCTTCCGGGCCGCCCGCGACGTCGTCGACCTGGCCCACCGGATGGTGGAGGACCAGGCGCTGATCTACTGGTTGGACGGGCAGCACAACAAGAAGGACGCCCCCAACGAGAACCTTGCCCGGGAACTGTTCGAGCTGTTCCTGCTCGGCATCGGCAAGTACACCGAGCGGGACGTGAAGGAGGCGGGCCGGGCGCTCACCGGCTGGCGGGTGATCCTCGAACAGGAAACCCCGGTCTTCGACCGGCAACGACACGATCCCCGCACCAAGACGATCCTCGGCGTGAGCTCCCGGTTCACCGCACACAGCCTGGTCAACCTGCTGCTGACGCATCCGGAGTGCCCCCGGTTCATCGCCTCCCGGCTGTGGTTCCGCTACGCCTCCTCCACCGAGCCGATCCCGGACGGTACCCGGGACCGGATGGTGGAGGCGTTTCCCGATCCGATGCTGATGCTCCGTGCCCTGTTCGCGGACGACGCCTTCCCCGCCACCGCCAACGGCCTGGTCAAGCAGCCGGTGGAGTGGCTGGTCGGCGCCATGCGCCAGCTGGGACTCCGGATGAGCGGCCTCCCGGTCGAGGTCGCCACGGACCTGCTGTGGAAGATGCGCGTGCTCGGCCAACTGCCCTTCGCCCCACCCAGTGTCGGTGGCTGGCCGGCCGGCACCGCCTGGCTGACCTCGGCCGCCGCCCAGTCCCGGATCAACCTCGCCGGCAAGCTCGCCGACCTCGCCCGGCCCACCCAACTGACCCCGGAAGGGCTGGCCCACCTGCTCTGTCTGCCCGGCTGGACAAACCGGACCTACGAGGTGCTCCGTGCCGTGAACGACCCACGCCAGCTGCTGATCCTCGGTTTGAACAGCCCGGAATACCTGGTGACCTGATGGACGCGCTGACCCGACGACGATTCCTCCTGGCCTCCGGCGTGACCGGGGCCGCGGCGCTGGCCGCCGGAGGCGCCACCCTCGGGCTGACCCAACTGCTCCGGAAGGCCCCGGACACCGCCCCGGCCGGGGCCGGACAGACGCTCGTGCTGGTCACGCTGTACGGCGGCAACGACGGGCTGAACACCGTCATCCCGTACGCGGACAGCCGGTACCACTCGGCCCGCCCGGAGCTGGCGTACGCCCCGGAGGCCGTGCTGCCGCTCGACGACCGACTCGGACTCAACCCCCAACTCACCGGTCTGAAGCGGCTCTGGGACGACAAGCGCCTCGCCGTCGTCCTCGGCGTCGGCTATCCACGGCCGGACCGCAGCCACTTCCGGTCCATGGACATCTGGCAGACCGCCTCACCGGCGGAACCGATCTACAGTGGCTGGGTCGGGCGCTGGCTGGACGGGACGCGGGCGAGTCCGGAGGCCGCGGTCAGTTTCGAGCCGGCGTTGCCGCCGCTGTTGGCCGGCGAGACCCGGGCCGGCGCGTGTGTCAGCCTGCACGGGCTCAACCTGCCGTCCGGACTGGAGCCGGAGCGGCTGGGCGCGCTCGGCCGGGCAGAGCCGGGTGAGCCGGCGATGCAGGCGCGGGCCGCCGCCGCGTACACCGACCTGTTGCGGATCGACCACCTGATGCGCGAACCGTCCCCGGCCACCGAGCCGGCCGGGCCGGGTGACATCCGGCCGATGCCGGCCACCGGCACCGGTGGGTCCAGCGCACTCGCCGCCCAGCTCACCGCGGTCGCGCGGTGTGTCGAGGCCGGCGTGCCGACCCGGGTCTACTCGGTGAGCCTCGGCGGTTTCGACACGCACGCCGAGGAGCGGGCCGGCCACGAGATGCTGCTGGGCCAGCTGGACCAGGCGCTGACCGCGTTCGTCGACCGGATGGCACGGACCGAGGCGGGCCGCCAGGTGACGGTGGTGGTCTACAGCGAGTTCGGCCGGCGGGTACGCGCCAACGCCTCGGACGGCACCGACCACGGCACCGCCGGACCGGTCCTGCTGCTGGGTGCCCGGGTCGCCGCCGGGCTCTACGGCGAGCAGCCGAGTCTGGCCGACCTGGACGACGGCGACCTGAAGGCCAACGTCGACTTCCGGCAGGTCTTCGGCACGGTCATCGGCTCGGTGCTGCAGGCCGACCCGAACCGTTACCTGCCCGACTTCCAGGTGACGCCGCTCCCGCTCTTCCTGCCGGCGAGCTGACCCGGGCGGGGTGGTTTCCGGCGGGTGCCACCCGGCGCGCGCCCGACCCGGCCGAGGAAACCGTCACCGGCCCCGACCGCCCAGCACCTCCGCGACGGTACGCAGCAGCACCTTGACGTCCAGCCAGAGCGACCAGTTCTCGATGTAGTAGTTGTCGAACCGCGCCCGGTCGGAAATCGGGGTGTCGCCGCGCAGGCCGCTCACCTGGGCCAACCCGGTCAGCCCGACCGGCACCCGGTGTCGCATCGCGTAGTCGGGGTGCTCCGCGCTGAACTTCGCCACGAAGTACGGACGTTCGGGGCGGGGGCCGACCACCGTCATGTCACCCCGCAGGATGTTCCAGAGCTGCGGCAACTCGTCCAGCGAGGTACGACGCATGAAGCGGCCGATCGGGCCGACCCGGCGGTCCTCCGCGATGGACCAGGTCGTCGCCGCCTCCTCGTCGTCCCGGGGCCGCATGGTGCGGAACTTGATGACGTGGAAGGGCCGGCCGTACTGGCCGATCCGCACCTGCCGGAACAGGATGCCCCGACCGCCCTCCAGAAAGGTCAGCAGGGCGCAGACGAGTACGACCGGACTGAGCACGATGAGCGCGACCGAGGCCAGGACGACGTCGGAGGTCCGCTTGAGCAGCCAGCGGGGACCGGACAGGGTGGTGTGCCGGACCCGGACGACCGGGATCGCCCCGATGTGGTCGGGCAGTCCGCCCGGGGAGTGTGAACCCCACAGCCGCTGTACGGCCCAGAGGTCGCAGCGGGCGCTGGCGGGTCGACGCAGCAGCTCCATCAGCACGGACTCGGCACAGTCGGGCTCGGCGATGATCAGCACGTCCGTCTCGGTGGTCACGATACGTTCCTCGAGGTCGTCGAGGGTGCCGATGAGTGGGATGGCGCCGGGTCCCGACCGGGGGGTGGCGTCGACACAGCCGACGAACCGCAGGCCGTACCGGGGATTACGGCGCAGCAGCCGGGCCAGCTCGACCGCGACCGGGCCGCCGCCGATGATGATGGCGTTGTGCTCCACCCAGCGGCGACGGCGGGCCGTGACGACCAGGGCACGGGTGACCGCGCGGCCCACGATGACCAGGCCGGCGGAGAGCGCCACCCCGCGCATGAAGCCGGCCATGTACTCGACCGAGTTGTGTCGCAGCGCGGCGATGATGGCCACGATGGCGGCCGAGGCGAGCAGCCGCCCGAAGAGGTTCGGCAGCTCGTCGAGGATGCTCATGTGCCGGCGGCCACGGTAGAGCCCGCCGGTGGCGAAGATGGTGACGGTGAACGCGGCGGTGAACAGGGTGCCCCGCCAGTACCGGTCGGAGAGCGCGAGCGGTGCCAGCAGGGCGACAAGGTCGACCGGAGCGGTCAACATCCAGGCGCGCAGCCGCCGGGTCCGGGTGGAGGCGGCGGAACCGGCGTACGGCAGCACCGCCGTGGTGTCGAGACCCGGACGGGGTGGTGCCGCGACGAGGCCCTCCCCATCCCGCCGGGGGCGCGGAATCTCCGGTGGTGGGGCGTGATCCGCCGCTGTCCCCCGGCGACTGTCCGGTTCGGCTGGTTTACCGGAATCCACGACCGCCGCCACCGGTTCGGAGTCGGCGACCGGCGATTCCGCCGCCGTGCCATGCTGCGTCGTCGCCCTGCTCGACATTGCAAGGACCTCCCCCATGGCATCGGCACGGCCTGTGGCGCGGCGAGTGACCGTCAGCAGGATACGACCACGCGAGCCGCGCCGTCAGAGCCGTACTCCACAGTCCTCCGTCACCACGCACGACGGCGGGACCGGTGTGCGCTCCGTCATCCGCCGCACGACCGAACGTCGACGGATGTACGGGTCGAGGCTAACCAGCGTCCGCCACCACGTCAGGTGACGACTGCCGGTCGACCGCTGGCGGCCGACGTACTGCCGGTCGGTGGGCGGTCGACCGGGTGACCACCACGCGGTTACTTGCCGGCGCGCAGAATTTCCGGCACCGCGTCGCGGCGGACGGCGTCGTAGAACTTGTCGGCCTTGTCGGAATCCGCGAACACCACACTCTCGGTGCCGACCCGACCGGTGCCCCGGGACGGACTGGTGACGAAGGTGAGGTTGCCGCTGCGCAGGTGGCGGAGTTCCATCCCGAGGTCGAGCAACGAGAGGGTCTTGTCGACCGAGACGGAGTCCGCGGACGCCTTGACGAAGGCGTTGAGCTTGGCGGGGTTGGCCAGGGTGCCACCGGAGACGGCCTTGTCCAGGATGGCCCGGATCACCTGCTGCTGGTGGCGGATCCGCGCGAAGTCGCCGTCCGCGAAGGCGTACCGCTCCCGTGCGTAGTCGAGCGCCTCCGCACCGTCCATCACCTGCTTGCCCTGCGGAAACTCGCGACGCCCGCCCGGCAGCAGGGAGTGGGTCGAGGTGAAGCCCTTCTCCACGTTGATTTCCACGCCGCCGAGCGCGTCGACGATCTCCTTGAACCCGGCGAAGTCGACGAGCGCCACGTGGTCGATGCGGACCTTGGTGAACTTCTCCACCGTCTGCACCATCATCGGGATGCCGCCCCAGGCGTACGCGGCGTTGATCTTGGCGTCCCGGCCGCCCCGTTGACCGTCCTTGCTCTTCGGCACGTTGACCCAGGTGTCCCGGGGGATCGAGATGAGCTGGGCACTCGACCGGTCCTTCGGCAGGTGGGCGAGGATGATGGTGTCACTGCGGGAGCCGCCGGTGTTCGACGGATCACGGGTGTCACTGCCCAGGATCAGGATGTTCTTGGCGCCCTGTGCCACCTTGACCGGCCGTGACTCCTCGGGCACCTGCTCGAACGCCTCGACACGTTCGATGCCCTTCTCCACCGACCGGACGTAGAGCCCGGCCGCGACCGCGCCGCCACCCCCCAGCAGGGCCAGCACCAGCAGCGTGATGAGAACGATCCGCCGGGTCCGGCGACGCCGTGGCTTCGGCTCGGCGGCCGGTTCGGCGGTGGACTCGGAGGCGGCGCCGAGCTCGGTGTCTTCCGGTGAACCGGACTTCTCGACTTGCGTGTGCCCTGGCATGGCTCGATGCTACTGAGGACGGCAACTCCTCAGCTGTCCCGTACCCGGCAGACGAGCCGCTGCGCGCCGGTGTGCCCCGGACATCCCGGGCCGGCGCCGTGACCGGCCCGGTCAGGAGTTGCGCAGCCGGTAACCGAAGCCCCGCAACGTCTCGATGACGTCGCCACCGAGCTTCTTCCGCAGCGTGCTGACGTATACGTTGACCAGGTTGGTGCCCGGGTCGAAGTCGTAACCCCAGGCGTGGGAGAGCAGCTGCTCCCGGCTGAGTACCCGACCCGCGTGCCGGATCAGCGTCTCCAGCAGCAGGAACTCCCGGCCGGTGAGGGTGACGTCGCGGCCGTGCACGGTGACCCGCCGCGACCAGAGGTCGAGCCGGACCGGGCCGGCGACCAGGGTCCGTGGCTCGTCCGAACCGACGTCACGGATCCTGGCCCGTACCCGGGCCAGCAACTCCTCGAACCGGAACGGTTTGGGCATGTAGTCGTCGGCCCCGGCGTCCAGGCACGCCACCACGTCGTGCGCCCGGGCCCGGCCGGTGAGCACCAGCACCGGCAGCCGCGAACCCCGGGCCCGCAGTGTCCGCAGCACCTCGAAACCGCTGCGGCCGGGCAGTCCGATGTCGAGGATGAGCAGGTTGAAGTCGTCGGCCAGGGCGAACTCCTCGGCCTGGCCGGCCTCGGTGACGTGCACCGTCGACCAACCGTTCGCGCGTAGCCCCTTGTCGAGGAAGGCGGCGGTCCGCACGTCGTCCTCAGCGATCAGGATCCGCGCCACGGTGCGCCTCCCCTTCCGGTCGTGGAATCACCAGGGTGAACCGGGCGCCGGATCCGGGCCGGCTGAGCAGTTCGACCCGCCCGCCGTGTGCCTCAGCGACCGCCCGTACGATGGCCAGCCCGAGACCGGATCCGGGATAGCGCAGGTACGCGCCGGTGCCCCGGCGGAACCGGTCGAAGATGTACGGCTGGTCGCCGAGCGCCACCCCACACCCGCTGTCCCGGACCCACAGCTCGACCCGGTCCGGCCGGACCGCCGCGCCGATCGCGACGGTGTCCGCCTCGCTGGTGTGCCGCACCGCGTTGTCGGCCAGGTTGACCACCGCCTCGGTGAGCCGGTGCCGGTCGGCCACCAGGACACCCTCGGGCAGCGCGTCCACGTGCCACTGCCGGCGGGCTAGCGCGCTCACCTTGACCGCCAGGTCGGCGACGAAGGTTTCCAGGTCGATCCGCTCCGGCTGGAGGAACTGCGGATGCGGCACGTCGGCGAGCAGGTGCAGGTCGCCGACGATCCGGCCCATCCGGTCGAGTTCGTCACTGATCAACGCGATCGTCGTACCGGCCTCGTCGTCGGTGAGCCGCTGCCGCAGCAGGCCGAGGTTGCCGAGCGAGATGGTGACCGGCCCGCGCAGCTCGTGGCTGGCGTCGAGCAGGAACTCCCGTTCCCGCCGGAACACCGCCTCCAACCGGTCGAGCATGGCGTTGAAGGTGCGGGCCATCTCCGCCGCCTCGTGCTGGCGGGCGATCGGGATCCGTCGGGTGAGGTCGGACTGCGAGATCAGCCGGGCGGTCTCGGTGAGCTGCCGGACCGGACCGAGGATCCGGCCGGTGAGCAGCCAGGCGCAGCCGGAGGCGAGCAGCGCCACCCCGAGCAGCGCGCTGGCGGCGTACGTCTGCAGGTCGGCGATCTCCCGACGTTGGGTCACCGGCAGCACCGTCACCACGAACGCACCGGTGCTGGCCCCGACCCGGACCGGCAGGATGCCGTAGTAGGCCTCGCCCCGACTGGTGTCGAACCGGCCCAGCGGCGGACTGCCGTCGGTGACCGCGTACGGGCGGGCAGAGGTGGCGAAGACCCGCAGGGTGGGGTCGGGCAGCCGGTCGATCGGGAACCGGCTCAGCGCCGCGTGGTGGAGCTGACCGTCGACGAAGGCGAGCAGCGCCTCCTCGTGGCTCGGTACGTTGCGCCGGAAGTAGACGTCGAAGACGTCCGGCACGGAGCTGAAGGCGGTGCCGGTACGGGGATCGCGGCCGTCGGCGATCAGTCGGTCGATCTCGAGAAACTCCTGTTGCACCGCCTCCGCCACCTGGCTCTCGAGGCGGATCAGCAGCACCTCGTGGATGGCGACCGCGCAGAGCCCGCCGGAGAGGACGATCAGCGCGATGTACGACAGCAGGATCCGGGTGTGGATGCTCCTGGTGGCGCGGGACCAGCCCGGGCGACCCAGCATCCGACCGTCTCCTTCGTGAGGTCACCACCAGCGCGGTGAACGCGCGCTGTCACTTCGTGTCGGTGTCCTCACGCATCGTACGTCCGATGTAGAACCGTCGGGATTCATCGAATGGCCTGAGCGGACCCGTCCGCTCACCCGTGCCGAATGGCCGTTCCGACTAGCCTCTCTCATGCGCTGTCCGACTGTGATTCATCAATTGTTAAGCACATGTTCATCACCAGGTCCAGGGGCTGGTCACCCCGCCGCCGTACCCGACGAACCGCCCCCTCGACACTGTCGAGGGGGCGGTTCCGGTGACGCCGGCCGCAGGCCCGCGCCGTGGCGACGGTGGCCCGGCACCCGGCCGGCGTCAACGGCTCAGCCGAAGGTGACCACCAGTCTCGGTGGGTTGTCACTCCCCTTCTCCCGGCTGTTGAACGCCTGCTCGACGCCGTTGCCGTTCTCCACCGAGTCGCGGATCAGGAAACCGAAGTTGCCGTTCGCGTACATACCGCCGACCTGACCGGTCACCGTCCATTCCCGGTACCCCGCACCGGACGCGGTGGTGGCCGCGGTACCCGTGGCCGCCGGCTGGTTGTTCCACCGGACGTTCGCCTCCGACCAGGCCGCCGCGACCGGTACCGCCTGCAGCGTCCGGCCGGTCTTGTACGACCCGGCGTGGAGCCGCAGTCGGGCGCTGGTCACCTGGCAGCCGGACGGGATCGCCGGCAGGTTGAACCGGACCAGCACCCGGGCGTTGTTTCCCGACTTGCTGTCCACCTTGATCGTCGAGTCCTGCCCGTAGTTGCTCGAGGACGACGACTGCAGCACCCAGCTGTCGGCGTTCGCGCCCAGCGTCACCGACCCCGGCGCGGCACAGCTCGGCGGTGCGGACACCGTCCAGCTCCAGCCGGCCGGGGTGGCGTCGACGTTGCCGGCCGCGTCGACCGCCCGGACCCGGAACTCGTGCCCGCCGACCGCCAGTCCGGCGAGGTTGACCGGTGCGACACACCCGGTGAACGGCGCACCGTCCAGCGAGCACTCGAAGGTCACGTCCGGTTCGTCCGCGCTGAAGGTGAACGAGGCGGTCGGACTGGTCGTCGTCGACGGCGGGGTGCTGTCCAGCGACGTCTGCGGTGCCGTGGTGTCCGGCGGCGGCTGCACCGTCCATTCGAAGACCGCCGGGGTGGCGTCCGGTGCCCCGGCGCCGTTCGTCGCCCGTACCGCGAAGGTGTGGTCACCGACCGCGAGGTCGGCGTACTCCTTCGGGGAGGTGCAGGGGGCGAACGCCGCCCCGTCCAACGCGCACTCGAAGGTCGAGCCGGGCTGGCTGGCGCCGAAGCTGAAGGTGGCGGTGGTGGCCACCGTGCTGATCTCCGGCGCCGCCGCGATGGTGGTCTGCGGCGCCACCGGCTCCCCGGCCACCGTCCACGAGTAGCTGGCCGGGGTCGGGTCGACGTTGTCTTCCTGGTCGACGGCCCGGACCTCGAAGACGTGCGGGCCCGGCTCCAACTCCGCGGGCAGCTCCAGGTTCGGATAGCCGTACGGGCTGGTGCACTCGACGAAGTCGGCCTCGTTCTGGCTGTCGAGGCGGCACTCGAAGAGCAGACCCGCCGGGGCGGTGACGTTGTCGGTGCCGGTGAAGGTGAAACTCACCGTACCGGTCGGGCTCGGGTTCGCCGGCCCCGAGGCGACCACCGTCTCCGGTGCCACGGTGTCCGGGCCGAGGACCACGGCCCACTCGTGCTCGGCCATCTCCTCCTCGCCGGAGGTCATCCCGTCCAGGTCGACGGCACGCACCCGGAAGTGGTGGTCACCGACGGCCAGGTCGGGGTAGACCGCCGGCGAGAGACACGGGGTGAACGCGGCCAGGTCGAGCGAGCACTCGAACCGGGCCACCGGCTCGTTCGCGGTGAAGGCGAACGTCGCGGTCGTACCGGTGTCCTCCAGGTCCGGCGCGGCGACCAGGGTCACCACCGGCGGGCCGGTGACTGTCCAGGTCCGGGTGGCCGGAGTCGGTTCCACGTTGCCCTCCGCGTCCCGGGCCCGCACCCGGAACTCGTGCGTGCCGGGCAGCAGGTCCTCGTAGAGCACCGGCGAGACGCAGTCGGCGAACGCCGCTCCGTCCACCGCGCACTCGAACGTCGCGTCCTCGTTGGCGAAGAAGGTGAACAACGCGGTCCGGGCCGCCGTCCCGGCCGGCGGGCCGGCACTGATCGTCGTCACCGGGGGCACGCCCGGTGGCGACAGTGCCACCACCCAGGTGTACGTTGCCGGCGTCGGGTCGACCTTGTCGGCCAGGTCGACCGCCCGTACCTCGAAGGTGTGCGTCCCCGCGGCCAGGTTGCCGTACGTCTGCGGGTTCTCGCACTGTTCCCAGGCCGTCTCGCTGGTGCTGTCGAGGCGGCACTCGAAACCCAGGTCGTAGAGCGAGGTGTTGTCGTCGATACCGGTGAAGGTGAAGCTCGCCGTCGTGCTGTTGCTCGGGTTCGGCGGCTCGTCCACGATCAGCGTGTCCGGCGGCAGCGCCTCCGGTGGCACCGGTGCGGACCCGTCGCAGACCACCTGGTGGCACTGGGCCGGCTCGCTGTTGCCGGTGGCCCGGTTCCCGCCGCCGTCGACGTTGCCGGTCTCGGCGTAGATGCCCCAGCCGTCGTTGTTGTCGGCGACGTTCGCCGAGATCCGGTGCCCGGGCTTGCCGACGTGGATGCCGCCACTGTTGTTGTTGCCGGCGGTGTTCCGGTCGATCACGTTGCCCGGGTCGGTGCTCTCCGGAAGCACCTCGGCCTCCACCGAGATGCCCGTCGACGAGGTGCCGTCTGCGGTGTTCAGCACCACCACGTTGTTCAGCGAGCCGTCGCCGAGCGAGATGCCGTCGGACGAGGAGTCGCTGACGTCGTTGGACTCAATCCGGTTGCCCGACGAGGCGTACAGCTCGATGCCGCTGCTGTTGAACCGCGCGTCGTTGCCGCGCAGCACGTTCGTCCGGGCGTTCTCCAGGCTGATCCCGGTGTCGCTGTTGCCGGTGGCGACGTTGGCGATCAGGTCGTTGCCGCTCGCGTCGACGACCACGATCCCGGCTTCGCTCTCGGTCAGCTCGTTGCCCTCGACCCGGTTGTTGTTCGCCGCCGCCTCCAGAACCAGCGCCGGGTCGGAGCTGTCCAGCACGGTGTTGCCGAGCAGGCTGTTCTCGGCCGACCCGTCCAACCGGACGCCGATCCCGCTGGATCCGCTGACCCGGTTGGCCTCGACCCGGTTGCCGCTGGAGCCGACGAGGTGGAGGCCCTCACCGGCGCTGCGGCTGATCGTGTTGTCCCGCAGCACACTGCCCTGACTGCCGGCGGTGAGCAGGATGCCGGCGCCGTTGGTGTCCAGGGTGTTGCCCCGGATCAGGTTGCCGGCGCTGCCGTTGTCGGCGTCGGTGAGCTGGATGCCCGCCGTCAGGTGTCCGCTCAGTGACAGGTTGTCGAGGATGTTGCCGGACGTACCGGTGTTCAACTGCACGCCGTACCCGAATCCGACCACCGCCCCGTTCGTGACGGTGACCTGGTCGTGTCCGTTGTTGCGGATGCCCACCCCCGACCCGCCGGTGCCGTCCAGGACGAAACCGTTCAGGTCGATGGTGATTCCGGCCGCGCCGACTACCAGGCCGTTGGCGCAGTTGGTCAGGCCGTTGGTCAGCACGATGCTCCGGGTGACGGTCTGTCCGCAGGCCACCTGGGTCGGTACCGGCGCCGCCCCGATGGTCCAGGCGTGGGCCGCCGGGGTCGGGTCGGTGTTGCCGGCCGGGTCGGTCGCCCGGACCCGGAACTCGTGGCTGGTGGCCCAGAGCCCGACGTAGGTGCGCGGTGAGACGCACGGGGCGAAGGCCGAGCCGTCCAGCGAGCACTCGAAGGTCGAGCCGGCCTCGCTGGCCGAGAAGGCGAAGCTGGCGTCCGTGTGCACCGTGCTGGCGTCCGGGGCGGTGTCGACGGTGGTGTCCGGCGGCGTGGTGTCCGCCGGCGCCGGGGCGACGCTCCAGGTGTACGTGGCCGGCGTCGGGTCGGCGTTGTCCGCGAGGTCCACCGCCCGGACCTCGAAGGTGTGGTTGCCCAACGACAGCCCGGCGTACGACTTCGGGCTCAGGCAGGGCCCGTAGTCACCGCCGTCGAGCCGGCACTCGTAGCGCAGGTTCGGTCCGGGGGTGTTGTTGTCGCTGCCCCGGAAGCCGAAGGTGGCGACCGGGCTGGTGGCGGCCAGGTCCGGCATCTGGAAGAGGGTCGTGTTCGGCGGTGCCTCGTCCGGTCCGGGCGGTACGGCGGCCACCGTCCAGGTGTGGGTGGCCGGGGTCAGGTCCACGTTGTCGAACGGGTCGACCGCGCGTACCTCGAACCGGTGCACCCCGGCGAAGAGGAAGTGGTACGTCGTCGGGTCGGTGCACTCGACCCAGTTGTCCACGTCCGGCGGCTGCGGCGGTTCACCGGGCTCCGGTTCCGGGGCCGGTGGGTCCGGCGGCGGGTCCAGCCGGCACTGGAAGCGCAGTGCGGTCGGCGGGGCCACGTTGTCGGTGCCGGTGAAGCCGAACCGGATGCTGGCCAGACTGCTGCTCGGATTCGGCGGGGTGGTGGTGATGCTGGTGTCGGGTGCGGTCTGGTCGGGTGCCGGCGGTGCCCCCGGAGTGCCGGCCCCGCAGACCACGCCCCGGCACTGCTCGGGTTCGCCGTTGCCGCCGGCGACGTTGCCCCCGCCGTCGGTGGTGCCCTCGGCGGCGTCGATGCCGAACGCGGCGTTGTGGTGGGCCACGTTGTCGGCCAGCCGGTGCCCGGCCTCGGCGACCGAGATGCCGTCGCCGGCGTTGCCGACCACCTCGTTGCGCTCGATGACGTTCGGGCCGAGCGGGATCCCGTCCGGGTCCACCCCGGCGCCCTCGACCGCGATGCCGCCACCGGCCGAGCCGGTCACGACGTTGTCCAGGATCAGGTTGCGCAGCGAGTCGGGCAGCACCGAGATGCCCGCCCCGCCGGAGTGGCTGGCGTCGTTGGACTCGACCAGGTTGTCGCTGGACGCCTCCAGCTCCACGCCGCCCGGGTTGAACCGTACGTCGTTGCCACGCACCGTCGCCCCGGTCGAGCCGCTGAGCCCGATCCCGACGTCCGCGGACAGGTGTGCGACGTTGTCCACGACCACCGCGCCGTCGGAGTCCTGCACCGAGATCCCGGCGTCGCCGACCCGGGTCATGGTGTTGCCCTCGATCCGGTTGCGGTGCGACCCCTCGGTGACCAGGATGCCGCCGTCACCGGTGTCGGCGAGGGTGTTGCCGAGCAGCCGGTTGTCCCGGGCGTCCTCGAGCAGGAAACCACCGTCGCTGTTGATCGTCGGGTCGGTGGTGATCCCGCTGACGGTGTTCTCCTCGACCAGGTGTCCGGTGGCGTCCTGCAGCCAGAGCGCCACGCCCAGGTTGCCGGTGAAGGAGTTGTCCCGGACCACGCTGTGCTCCGAGCCGGCGAGCAACGAGACGCCGACCTCGTTGGCGTCCAGCGTGTTGCCGCTGACCAGGTTGGCGTTGCGCCCGTCGTCGGCGTTGTTCAGCTCGATCCCGGCGGTGGCGTTCTCCCGGATTGTCAGGCCGGTGACCTGGTTGAACCGGGTGCCGGCCATCAGCAGTACCCCGTAGCCGAAGCCCTTGACCGTGCCGCCGTCACCACCGGTGATCCGGACGTTGCCGAAACCGACGTTGCGGATGCCGGCCGGCAGCCCCAGCTCGGGCACCTCGTACGGCGAGCCGGGCTGGCCCGGGAAGTAGCCGGGGCCGTCGACGGTGTGCCCGTCCAGGTCGACCTCGATGTCCGGGGCACCGATCACCAGGCCGTCCAACGGGCAGTCGGTGAGGTCGTTGAGCAGCCGGGTGCTCTGGGTCAACACCTGTCCGCAGCTGACCGTGGTCGGTATCGGGGCCGGCGGGGCCGGTGGCTGCGGAGCGCCCGGACCGTCGAACCGGAGCACCAGTTGCGGCACCTGCGGCGGTTCGGCGACGGTGTTCCGGGAGGCAAAGGTGGACTCGTGGCCCTCGCCCTCCTCGACCAGGTCGCGGATCAGGAAGCCGTGGTTCGGGGTACCGGCGAGCATCGCCGCGACCTGGTCGGTGACGGTCCACTCCCGGAATCCGCCGCCGGAGCCGGTCCGCGCGACGGCGCCGGTGGTCGGCGGCTGGTTGGCCCAGGTCACCTGGGTCTCGGTCCAGGCCGCGGCGATCGGTACCGCCTCCAGGGTCCGGCCCGGGTCGCCGTCGGCGTGCAGCCGCAGGGTCGCCGAGGTCAGTTCGCAGGCAGCCGGCACGTCGGTGGGCAGCGGGAAACGGACCAGCGTACGGGCGTCCATCCCGGGTGCCTGGGAGCGGACGTCCAGCCCCTCGGCGATACCGAAGTTGGTCAGCGTCTCCGCCTCGTCGACGAAGGTGTCCGCGTCGGCGCCGAGGACCAGGTTCGAGGCGTCACAGTCGGTCGGCGAGGAGACCGTCCAGGTGTACGTCGCCGGCGTCGGGTCGACGTTGTCCCCCTCGTCGATGGCACGTACGTGCACGGTGTGGGTGCCGGTGGTCAGGTTGGAGAAGCTCCACGGGCTGGCGCACTCCAGCCAGGCCGCCTCGTCGGTGCTGTCGATCCGGCACTCGTACCCGAGCAGGTTCGTCGGGGTCAGGTCGTCGGTGCCGAGGAAGGAGAAGACCGCGGTCCGACCCACGCTCGGGTTCGGCGGGGTGCTGGCGAAGGTGGTCTCCGGGGGCGTGACGTCCTCGCCGCCGGTGAAGACGTGCACCGCCGGGGTCGGGTCGACGTTGCCGGCCCGGTCGATCGCCCGTACCTCCAGGGTGTTCTGCCCCAGCTCGATGTCGAGCAGCTCGTACGGGTTGGGGCAGCCGAGGAACATGAACTCGGGGTCCGGCGGCTCGGTCGGGTCCTGCGGGTCCATGTCGGCGGGCAGCACCCGGCACTCGAAGAGCAGCTCACCGGCGGGGGTGACGTTGTCGGTGCCGGCGAAGGTGAAGGTGGCCCGCTCGGCGGCGAAGGTGGGACCGGAGGCGACCGAGGTCTCCGGCGCGGTGAGGTCGGCCGCCGGGAACGGGCCCTCGTGTTCGAGGGCGCCGATGTCACAGGTGGTGTTCTTCGGTCGGGTCACGCCGCGCTGGTCGACCGGGGCGCAGGGGGCGACGCCGCCGTCCAGGGCGAAGCTGTCGTCCTGGATCGCGTGGGTCATGCTCGGCCCGCCGTTGTCGGCGATCGCGTCGATCCTCGGGTCGCCGGCGTTGGTCCGGTCCCGGCTGCCCCGGAAGTGGCAGGAGTCGCCGCTGTCCAGGTTGCCACCCTCGGAGCCGATGGCGAAACTGCACTCGGAGCCGGCCAGGTTGCCGGCGACGACGGTGTTGCGGAAGATGACCGAGGTGCTCGGCTCGACCGGGTGGTTGACCGACCCACCCGGCTCGTCGCCGACGCCGCTGCCGTACGGGGCCACGTTGCGGTTGATCGTGACGTTGACGACCCGCAGCCCGGCGTCGGCGTCGGTGTAGAGACCACCGCCGGCGACCTGGGCCACGTTGCCGGAGGAGGTGCTGTTCTCGATCAGCGCCTCGGCGTCGGAGGCGTTGTGGATGCCGCCGCCGTACGTCCGGGCCCGGTTGTCCCAGAAGGTCGACCCGGTGACCTGGAGGCTGCCGTCGGCGACGTTGGCGAACCCGCCGCCGTGTTCGGCGGTGTTCTGGCTGACCGTGCTGTCGACGATGGAGAACGCCCCACTGCCCTGGCTCTCGATGCCGCCGCCGTCGCCGGTCGCGGTGTTGCCGGTGACGGTGAGCCGGAGCAGGGTGACCCGCATGCCGCTGTTCTCCACCCCGCCGCCGCCGGCGTCGGTGTGGTTGTCCCGGACCGTCGCGTCGGCGACCGTGACCGCGCCGCCGGAGTGGATCGCGAGCCCACCGCCCTCGGCGACCGCGTTGTTCTCGGTGAAGGAACTGCCGGTCACCGTGGCCGCCGCGCTGCCGCCGAGGTAGAGGCCGCCGCCACCGCCGTCGCCGGAGGCCGGGTCACCGGCGGTGTTGCCGGTGAAGACGGTGTCCCGGACGGTGGTCGCCCGTTCGGACTCGGCGAGCACCCCACCGCCGTTGCCGGTGGCGGTGTTACCGGAGACGGTGCCCCGGACGACGGTGAGCCTGGTCTTGCCGACGCTGCTCAACCCGCCGCCGTCGGCACCGGCGGTGTTCTGCGTCAACGAGGTGTCGGTCAGGGTCAGCTCGGCCTCGTGTTGCTGGGAGATGCCGCCGCCGTCGCCGCCGGTCGTGTTGCCCCGGATCGTCGAGCCGGTGATCTCGACCCGGCCCTCGCCGTCGATGTCGATCCCGCCGCCGGAGATCCCGGCGTGGCTGTCCAGCACCGAGACGCCCTGGAGGCGCAGCACCCCGGGTGAGAGGTTGGCGACCGCCCCACCGAGTTCCGCGTCGTACCCCTCGCGGAGGGTGAGTCCGGAGACGGTGACGTTGCCGGCGCTCTCGTGGATCTCCAGCAGCCGGTCCAGGCCGCGTCGCTCGGCGGGCGCGCCGGCCGGCGGCTGGCCGCCGTCCAGCACGGTGCTCGCGGCACCGGCCCCGATGATGTTCACCGGTGCGGTGACGTCGAAGTCGCCGGTGTCATCGTCGTTGCCGCCGGACGGCGCCCGGGTGATCTCGTAGGTGCCGGCCGGGACCTGGATCGTGTCGGCGGGCAGTGCGGCGTTCGCCTCCTGGATCGCCGCCCGCAGGGTGCAACTGCCGGCGCTCGTCGCGCAGATCCCGTTGCCGACGTTGGCGTCGACCAGGTCGGCGGTGCTGGTCACGGTGAAGGTCACCGCCCAGGCCGGCTGGACGCCGAGCAGGGTGGCCAGCAGGGACACGGTGCCGACCACGGCGATGGTGATCCGCCGTCGTCGGGTCCTGCGGCCGGCGACCCGCCGGATGGGTCTGTCGGATGTCGCGATGTCTGTCATGCCCGCCCCCACGGTCGGCCCACAGCGAATACCGGCCAGTCTGGGCAAGATCCGTAAGTGCGGGCTCAGCCGAAGGTGAAGCTTTCTTTACGTACGGCCGGTCGGTGGTCGGGCAGCCGGCGGGGACGGGGAGGATGAGAGGCTTCTCATCCGGGACTCATCAACACGTCATGCGGCTCGGGCAGGCTCTGCTGTCATGAGCGCGCAGAAGGTCGCCACCGGCGTCGGACTGGGAGCGCTGGCCGGGTTGCTCGCCGGGATCGGCCTGCCGGCGCTGCTCCCGCACGATCCGGTACCGGCGATCCAGATCATCAGCCCGGTCAACCAGACCACCACCACCGATGAGGACGACGATGGAGTCGACCAGGCCGGCGACGACGGACTCGGCCCAGCCCAGCGCGGAGACGACGATGACGACGCCGGAACCGGCTCGGACGACACCGACGACAGCGACGACGGACCGGGATCCGGCGGAGACGACGGTGGTGACGACGACCGTCCCGGCGGCAACCGCCCACCGTCCGGGGCGGGCAGCTCGGGCGGAGGCGATTCCGACGACGACGCCGGCGGTGACGACTCCGGCAGCGGTGACTCCGCCGACGACGCCGGGGGCGACGACTCCGGCAGCGGTGACTCCGGCGACGACGATGACGATGACGATGACGACGCAGGGGACGACGACGCAGGGGACGACCGGGACTCCGACGACGACGACAACGACGACTGAGCGCCGGGACCGGCGGTGGCGGCCGCCGCTCGGCCTCCGGCTCCGCCTGCTGGGCTGGGCGCTGGCACTGCTCGCCGTGGCCAGCCTCGCCTCGGTCGTGGTGATCCGACAGGTACTGCTGAACCAGCTGGAGAATCGGGTCGCCACCGACATGCGGCAGGAGGTGACCGAGTTCCGGCGGCTCGTCGGCGGCCAGAACCCGACCACCGGTCAGCCGTTCGGCACCGACCTGCGGGCCATCGCCGACACGTACCTGCTGCGCAACGAGCCACAGCCGGGCGAGGTCGTACTGGTCTTCGTGGACGGCGCCTTCCACCGGGCGACCACCGACCCGCCGTACGACGTGACCCGGGACAGTGCCCTGGTACGGAGCTGGACCGAACTGACCGACAGCCGGTACGGCCGGATCGCGGAGAGCCCGGCCGGATCGGCGCGCTGGCTCGCCGTACCGGTCGTCATCGACGGCGCGGTACGCGGCCAGGTGGTGGTGCTCGAGTTCGGCGCCGAGCGACGCGCCGAGATCGACCGCGCGGTACGGCTGATGGCGCTGGCCTGCCTCCTGGTCATCGTGGTCGTCGCGGCCGGTGGCTACCTGGCGATGGGGCGGGCGCTGCGCCCGCTGCGGACGGTGACCGAGACCGCCCGCACCATCGAGGAGACCGACCTGTCCCGGCGGATCGAGGTCACCGGCACCGACGAGGTCGCCGACCTCGCGGACACCTTCAACGGCATGCTCGGCCGGCTGCACCGGGCGTTCGCCGCCCAACAGGCGTTCGTCTCGGACGCCGGACACGAACTACGGACCCCGATCACCATCGTCCGCGGCCACCTGGAGCTGATGGGCGAGGACCCGGAGGAACGGGCGGAGACGGTGGCACTGATCACCGACGAGCTGGACCGGATGAACCGGATGGTCAACGACCTGCTCATGCTCGCCCGGGCCGAGCAGCCCGACTTCCTGCGTCCCGGCACCGTGGAGATCGCCATGATGGTCCACGACGTGTACGCCAAGGCGGTCGCGCTCGGCGACCGGAACTGGCGGCTCGGCGACATCCACGAGATCACCGTCTGGGCCGACCGGCAGCGGCTCACCCAGGCGCTGATGCAGCTCGCCCAGAACGCGGTCCAGTTCACCGACGCCGGCGACACCATCGAACTCTCCGCCCGGGCCGAGATCCCCGGCCAGCCGGGACGGGTGCTGCTGTCGGTCCGGGACACCGGCGTCGGGATCGAGCCGGCGGACCGGGAACGCATCTTCGCCCGGTTCGCCCGGGCCGGCCACGCGCGCCGGCACACCGAGGGGGCCGGGCTGGGCCTCGCCATCGTGGCCGCGATCGCCGAGGCGCACCGGGGCGGCGTCGCCGTCGACAGCGTCCCCGGCGCCGGATCGACCTTCACCCTGGTGCTGCCCCCGAGCGTGGTGCGGCCGACGACGGACGGAGCAGGCCGGTGAACCGGGTACTGATCGCCGAGGACGAACCACGGATCGCGTCGTTCCTCACGAAGGGACTACGTGCGGCCGGCTACGTCGCCACCGTGGTGACCAGCGGAATCGAGGTCGCCGCCGCGGCCCGCAGCGGTGACTACGACGTACTCATCCTGGATCTGGGGTTGCCCGGGCAGGACGGGTTGGCCGCGCTGGCCCAGATCCGGGCCCGGGGCGAACGGTTGCCGGTGATCGTGCTGACCGCCCGCGACGCCGTGCCGGACCGGGTCGCCGGACTGGACCTGGGCGCCGACGACTACATGACCAAGCCGTTCAGCTTCGAGGAGCTGCTCGCCCGGGTCCGGGCCCGGTTGCGCGAGCACGGCCAGGCCACCCCGACCGTGCTGCAGGCCGGGCCGGTCCGGCTCGACCTGGTCCGGCGTACCGCCCTGGTCGACGGCGAACCGGTCGAGCTGACCGGTCGGGAGTTCCTGCTCGCCGAGACGCTGCTCCGACATCCCGGGCAGGTGCTGAGTCGGGAACAGCTGCTGGACCGGGTCTGGGGACTGGCCCACGATCCGGGGTCGAACGTCGTCGACGTCTACATCGGATACCTGCGGCGCAAGCTCGGCAGCGATCTCATCCGGACGATCCGGGGCGTCGGCTACCGGCTCACCGTCTGAGCCGGGGCGGGCCTGAGCGGACTCTCATCGTCGGCTCACCACCGGCTCATCCCCGGCCGGCATCGTCACCGGTATGTCGAGAACCAGTACCGCCGCCATCCGGCGGGAGACCGAACCCGACCGGCACCTCGCCCTGCTCACCGGACCGGTCGCCGGGGACGTGCTGCGTACCGTACTGCACACCGCCGACGCGGAACTGCTCAGCTGGCGGGCCGTGCAGGTCGAGCACCAGCCCGGACGGCGGGCCACCGCCGCGTACCAGGCCAGGGTCCGCTGGCCCGACGGGCGGGTACGCGACGAGCGGCTGGCCGCCTGCACCGGACGCGCTCCGGCCGGCACCCTGGTGCTGGGCAACGGCGTCGACCGGGTGGCCGCCTGGCGCTTCCCGTACGACCCGGCCCTGCCCGCACTGTCCAGCGCGTACGACACCCGGGCGGTCGGCGTGCTGCTGCGGGACCTCGGCCTCGGCACCGGGCCGGTCGAGTTGCGGGTGCGGGCGTACCGGCCCCGCCGTCGGGCGGTGATCGAGGCGGTCGGCACGGCCGGCAGTGTCTTCCTGAAGGTGGTCCGGCCGGAGCAGGTCCACGCGCTGCACGAGCGGCACCGGCTGCTGGTCGGCGCGGGCCTGCCGGCGGCGCCCACCCTCGGCTACACCGCCGACGGGCTGCTCGTGCTGCAGGCGCTGCCCGGCCAGACCCTGCGTCACGCGCTGCGGTCCCGGAGCGTCGTCCCGTCCGGACGCGCGGTGCTCAACCTGCTGGACCGGCTGCCCGCCGAGCTGGCCGAGGGCCGCCCCCGCCGCTCCTGGCTGGACCGGGCGCCACACTACGCAGAGGTGATCGCCGCCGCGCTGCCCGAGGTGGCCGGGCAGGCCACCGGGCTGGCCGCGGCATTGACCGCGGAGGCCGGACGTGGGCCACGCGGCGTCGTGCACGGCGACCTGTACGAGGCACAGCTGCTGGTCTCGGACCACCGGATCACCGGGCTGCTCGATGTCGACACCGCCGGACCCGGTGACCGGCTGGACGACCTGGGCTGCCTGCTCGGGCATCTCTCCGTCCTGGCCCAACTTCACCGGGACCGGGCCGCCGTGATCCAGCGCGCCGGTGCGGCGTACCTGGCCGCGTTCGAACGGGTCGTCGACCCCGCCGCGCTGCGCTACCGGACCGCCGCCGTGGTGCTCTCGCTGGCCACCGGACCGCATCGGGTCCAGGAGCGGAACTGGCCCGCCGGCACCCGGGCCCGGTTGGAGTTGGCGGAACTCTGGCTGTCCAGTGCCCGGCGGCTCCGGGGCGCAACCCGATGAGGGAGGTCTCATCCGCGCGTCAGGACCATCTCATCAGCGGATCCGAAGCTGGTTCCAGAACAACCTGACGAGGAGGACATGATGCGGATCAACCGTACGTGGCGGATCGTCGCCGGCGGGGCCGGCGCCGCGGCCCTGGTGGCCGGGCTCACCGCGGGCGCCGCGGCGGCCAGTGACGGTATCGAGCTACGGGACAGGGTCCAGCCGATCCAGGTGGAGTCCGAGGTCAACCCGGCGCTCGGGGCGGCCGACGACTCGCCGGAGTCGGCCGACAGCACGGGCGAGTCGCCGTTCGACTCGGCGAACTCGGCGGGCGACAGCCCGGGTGACCCGGGCTGGACCGACCCCTCCCCCGAGTCGGCGGACAGCCCGAACAGCTCGGCCGCCGACTCGCCCGCCACGCCGGTCAGCAAGCCGGAGAAGAAGAAGCAGAAGGACGCCCCGGCGAAGCCGAGGGTGAGCGACGACAGCCCGGACGACTCCCCGGCGCCGGTTCGGAAGAAGCCGCGCGGCGGGGACGATTCGGCGAACTCCGGCGGTTCCGCCGACTCCGGCAGTTCGGCGAACTCCAGCGACTCCGCCGACTGAGACGGCTGGGCGAATCCGGCCGGCCCGGCCGGCTGACCGGGACTGTCCCGCCCCGCCCCCTGCGCACCAGGCCGACCGTGGGCCCCCCACACCCCC